>JALWQB010000067.1 GCA_026994795.1 Deltaproteobacteria bacterium | reverse complement strand
CCCCTTCTTCTATAAAGCGTTTGGGAAGGCTGTGGGCGCTGTAAACAAGGTGGAAATTTTTAAGTTCATACTGTTCTATTGTCTCAAAAAGCGTTTCCTTTAATGCCTCAATATAGAGGGGATGGGTCTCAAAGCTATCAATAGTGATAAAATCAAGATTAAGCCCTGATGCTATGGCCTTAAACTCATTCAGAGAAGAGCCGCTTGTCGCCTTGCTGTAGTGAGGATAAAGGGAGAGGCCAATCAGTTTTTGTATGCCCATTTTTTTGAATTGTTTAAGGATATCAGGGGTTCTTGGATGCCAGTATCTCATGCCAGCATCACATTTTATAATAATGTTATTGCCTTTTTGAGACAGCGCTTGAGATATTGCCATCTCAAGTTTTTTAGCCTGAGCCAGGGTTATTTCAGTAAGCGGGCTTTTACCCCCTATTAGCCTGTAGTTTTCAGCGCTTTTCTTTGCCCTCGTCTTTGCTATTAAAAATGCTATTGGCCTTTGAAGAAATGATGGCCCAAGGCGTATAATCTCCCTGTCTGAAAACAGGTTATATAAAAATGGCCTGATGGAGTTAAGCGAATCAGGGCCTCCCATATTTAAGAGTAATATGCCTATCTTTTCAGCCATTATAAGAGCCTCTATGCGGTATCATGGTTTATAAGTCTTTTTTAGTTATTTTTTATCATATATGCTTATATGTTCTGTTTTTATCCTGTAAGTTCGTGCACTATATCCACAAGCATTTTTACTTTATCAGGCGGGGTTTGCGGAAGCACGCCATGACCAAGGTTAAAGATATGCGCCTGAGCATGAGAGCCTTCTTCTATAATGTCTTTTACTCTGTCCTTGAGTTTTTCTTCTGGCATGAATAATGAGAGGGGGTCTAAGTTACCCTGCAATACCTTATTCCCGCCCAGTAACTCATTTGCAATTGAAAGAGGCGTCCTCCAGTCAACGCCCATACAATTAACCTTTAGGTGTTTTATGACATCAAATAAGTGGCCGCCATTAAAGGCAAAATATATGATGGGGCGCTGATGGGCTGACAATGCCTCAACTATGCGTTCTACATGGGGGAAAACATGGTCTCTATAATCTTTCAAAGATAATATGCCTGCCCATGTATCAAATAGCTGAACGGCCTCAACGCCTGCCTCTATTTGCATGTTTAAATAGTCAATTACAACATCAGATATCTTTTTCATTAAGGAATTAAAGAGGGTGGGGGATTCAAACAGCATTTTTTTTGTAAACAGGAAATTCCTGCTGCTTCCTCCCTCAATCATATAGGTTGCAAGCGTAAATGGCGCCCCTGAAAATCCTATAAGGGGCGCTTTTTCTGAGAGCTCATCCCTTAAAATCTTTATGGTCTCAGATACGAATTGGCATGTCTCTTTACTGTCATGTACTCTTAATGCCTTAATATCATTGGATGCCCTTACAGGAGGCGATAATACTGGCCCTTCTCCCTCCTTAAAGGCGAGGGATATGCCCATAGGCTCAAGCGGAATGAGTATGTCTGAAAATAAAATTGCAGCGTCAACCCCCAATATATCAACGGGCTGAATTGTAACCTCAGCGGCGAGCTCAGGGGTCTTGCAAAGGGAAAGAAAGTCAGTCTTCCCTCTAACAGATTGATATTCTGGCAAATATCTCCCTGCCTGTCTCATAATCCAGATAGGTATCGGCCTTGTGCGCTGACCATGAAGGTTTTTTAAAAGATTTGGGTTTTTCATCGCATAATGTCCCTTTCTTTTAGTTTATGTGGGCTATGTATTTATGTATTTTTTATAGACTTAGGTATCCAAGAGCAGAATGGCTCTTCAGCCATATAGTCGCCTTTAACAGCATAAGCCCTTGCCCTGCAGCCGCCGCAAATTCTAATATACTCACACGCGCCGCACTTTCCTTTATAGCTCTTCCAGTCCCTCATGTCCTTGAATAGCTTGCTGTTTTCCCATATATCCCTTAGAGATTTTTCCCTTATATTGCCAGCGGCTTTTGGGAAATAGCTACAGGGCAGCACATTGCCATCTACATCTATGAGGAGAATAAGCTGCCCTGCAAGGCAGCCCTTTGAACCGCCAGTAGAAAATTTCAGGCTCCTTGCCTCAACCCGCGCCCCTTCTTCCTTTGCCCTCTGAAGCCTTACCCTGTAGTAGTGCGGGGCGCAGGTTGGCCTTACAAGCATATCATGCTCTTCTTTTTCCATTGAATAATGCCAGTCAAGTATGGCCTCATAGTCCTCGCATGATATAAGCTCCTCCATTATCTCCTCGCCCCTTCCAGTCGGCACAATCATAAACATATACCATGCAGTTGCCCCAAGGGATTTGGCAAGTTTATATACATTTTTTATATCATGCTGATTTCTTTTGGTAAAAGATGAGTTTATAAGAAAGTCTATCCCATGTTTCTTAAAAAGGCTGCTTGCGTTTAAGATGGCGTCAAATGCGCCTTGCTGCTGCCTGAAGTTGTCATGCACCTCTTTAGTTGAGCCATCAAGGCTAAGGCTTACTATCTTTATGCCAGCCTCTTTTATGTTTTTGCATACTTCATCTGTAACAAGCGTGCCATTTGTGGCAAGACACATCCTGAGGCCCTTTTTTGTGCCATAATGGGCGATATCAAAGACATCTTCCCTTAAAAGCGGCTCACCGCCAGAGAGCACTACAACAGGCCGCGAAAATGCCGCAATATCATCTATAACCCTGAATGCCTCATCAGTTGAAAAGTCAGGGTGCGACTTGACCTCAAGCTCTGACGATGACCTGCAGTGGATGCAATGGAGGTTGCACCTTCTCGTTATCTCCCATGCCAGCCATTTTAGCTCAAACTTCATAATTTTTTTTATCCTCTTTCTTTCAATATAGGATTTAGATTAAGTTAGATTATAGCCTGACAGAAGGGAACAGGGACAAATCAGTATGGGGCAAAAACAGGCTTGATACATAGTGGTCCATAAATGTCGGGGTGTCGCTCAAGTCAAAGTGCGTCATCATATCTGCAACCTTTTTGGCGGCGTCTATCGCCTTTTTAGAGAGGGCAATTGCCCTTGAGCCTCGTAATGAGGTGTTTCCAGCGAAAAAGAACCTGTTTCTGTCAATATCAGGCAGGAGCCCTATTGTAATTGCCTGCTCTAAGTCAATGTAGCTTCCAAAGTTTCCAGCCAGTATAACCTGTTCTATATCATTTATAGACATGCCTACTGATTCAAGCAATGTAAGGTATCCGGCAAACATTGCCCCTTTTGCCCTTATAAGATTTTCTATATCCGCCTCTGTAAATACGATGTCGGTCTCAGTTGCAGAAGAGCCTTTTGGGACAACTACATACTCCCAGCCGTCTCGTCCCTCTCTTACGCGCGGGGTGTTTAAGTCGCGTTTGAATTTTCCCTGCCTGTCAATAACCCCGGCCTCAAAAAGACCTGCCAGCAGGCTTATTATCCCAGAGCCGCATATACCCTTTGCCTTTTTTGAGCCAATAGTAAGCGCCATAGGCTCAAATGTCTTGGGGTGGATATGCACTACCTCAACTGCGCCAGTAGTTGCCCTCATTCCGTGCTTTATCCCGCCTCCCTCAAAGGCAGGGCCTGCAGAACAGGCAGCGCAGGCCATCCAGTCCCTGTTTCCAAGGACAATCTCGCCGTTTGTGCCAATATCAATAAAAAGGGTCATCTTTTCTGTCTCATTTATGCCCATTCCGATGATGCCGGCTACAATGTCGCCGCCTACATAACTTGCCACGCATGGGGAAAGGAAGACCCTTGTCCATTCAGGCGCAACCTCAAGCCCCATCTCTTTCGCCGTCTCAACAGGGAAATGGGTTGCAACAGGTATATAGGGCTTTGCCCTTAAAAAACGGGTCTCCAGCCCGAGCATTAGATGAGTCATAACAGTATTGCCTGAAATTGCTATGTGGCTTATGTCGCTATATGCAGAATTTGCCTTATCTATGGCCTCTTTTATAAGGGCGGACAGCTTGGATACAACCCTTTCTCTTAATAATTTCAAGCCCTCCTCTTTTTTGGCGAACTCCATGCGAGAGATGACATCCTCTCCATAGCTTACCTGCGGGTTGTAATCTGATACCAATGAAAGAGTATTGCCGCTGGCATTGTCCAATAGCTCAACACTTATAGTGGTTGTCCCGAGGTCAATAGCTATTGACTGAGCGCAATGTCTCTTATTGCCTTGCTGCTCAACTGTCTTTAGTTTAATAATCTTATAATAACCTTGATGCAGCGGATTATCTTCCATGAACGCCCTTATTTTCCATTTGCCATTGCGCAAGACATGGGGCAGGTCATAGAGAAGATTTGAGGATATATCAATATAAAGGCGGTCATTACCTTCCTTTTTTGTTTCATTAGACAATAATGCCCCTTTTATGTGGCGTAAAAGCCGTTCTAAGTCGCTGGACTGGTCTGTCATGGATGGCTCAGTCATTTCTATGTCATGCCATTTTACAGGCGGGTCTAATGGATATGTAATAAAGGGTGTTGCCTCCCTCATCCAGCTCGCCTTTTTCTTGTCTTCTAATGCCCTTCTATCCATTTCAGATTCAACAGGCACCCTTACGGTAATGTCAGAGTGGGGGAGGGCTGTGCATGCCTTTATGCCTCCATCTGAAAGTCTCTCTCCTTCAAAATCTCCATCTTCTATAAATATCTTGCACTTATTACATACGCCCGCACCACCGCAAGAGGCGTTTATATGAATGCCCGCACGCATTGCGGTCTTTAATATTGTGTCCCCCTCTCGGGATATTATCTCAATGCCTGATGGTAAGAAACGGATTTTATGCGATGACATAAAAGGTCTCCTTAATTTTTTTTGAGTATTATTTGATAGATATTATACTTTTTTTTATGTTATATTCACTTGTTAGCATTACTATTATAACCGCTAATAGTCAAGTTTGTTATTTGATGGCCTTGTTAAATTTTATTTTTATAGGTAAAATATTGTTCTATTCAATAATATAGTTGTTAAATTCAATCGTTATGGAAGATACTCAATTAAGCCATCCTATTATAGAATTAAAAGATATAGAATATTCTTATGAGCGATTTTCAACGCTTCTTAACGGGGTCAATCTATCTATTTATGAAGGAGATAGGCTCCATATAAAGGGGGCGAACGGGGCAGGTAAAAGCACCCTTTTTTATATAATGCTTGGTCTTATTTGGCCTAAAAGGGGGATAGTCAGGTTATTTGGAAGGGAATGCCTTAAAGAAAAAGATTTTAAGGAGACAAGGAGGCGGATAGGTTATCTCTTCCAAAATTCTGATTATCAACTGTTTTGCCCTACAGTGCTTGAAGATGTATGCTTCGGCCTTTTAAATTATGGATTAGCGCCTAAATTGGCAAGAGAGAAGGCATATAATACCTTGTCTCTTCTTGGAATATCAGACCTTGCTGACAGGTCTCCATATACCCTTTCTGGCGGTGAAAAAAAACTGGCTGCATTTGCCACAATCCTTGTTATGGAGCCAGAGATTATGCTTTTAGATGAGCCGCTTAACGGCCTTGATATATGGGCGCGGAAACGGATTGAAGGCGTCCTGGCCGATTTTAACGGAAAGGCAATAGCGCTTGTATCTCATTGTGAAGCGATGCCTGATGGGTTTATAAATAGAGAAGTCATCTTAAGGGATGGGAAAATAGTCTCTTGCCATTAATTTTTGCCCTCAATTGTGTTTTAAAGTGATAATTTTTTCTAAACTATAAATTAATCTCTTGACAGGATAGACATTTTGAACTATTGATGTTCTTAAATAGAGAACAACTTTATTGTAATATGGCTATATGACAGTAATAATAGATGCCCTGGCTATTAGAGGCGTTGGATACGGCAGATGAAAGGATTATTAAGCTCTCTTATTACATCAAAGACCAAGATAAATATTTTGATGAGGCTCTTTTTAAACCCAAGGGAGGAGGCGCATCTTAGGGGACTCTCTGACGAGTTTAAGATATCTCCAAGCCTTGTGCGTGAGGAGTTAGGGCATTTAAGCAAGGCAGGTCTTCTGGTCAGCAGGCGTAATGGAAGGCAGATAAAGTTTAGGGCAAATGATGCCCATCCCCTTTTTCCTGAGCTTCATTCAATGGTTAAGAAGGCATTTGGTATGGATAAGATACTGGAGAGCATTATAGAGAGGCTTGGCGATTTAAGGCTTGCCTTCTTAATGGATGATTATGCTCAAGGTAAGGATACAGGGATTATAGACCTTGTGTTAGTTGGCAATATTGACAGGGAAAATCTTGTTGATCTGGTGTCAAAGACTGAAAAGTATATTGCAAGAAAGATAAGGACGCTTGTGCTGTCAGAGGCAGAATATGGAGAGATGAAGGCAAGATTTAGCGAGCGTCCTGTGCTTGTATTGTGGAGGGCCAAAGAAGACTAATAGGCTGTTGGGTCTTTGGCTGATTTGGGTATTAACAGTGCATTAATTAGGGATTTATCGGGTTAATATGGCTTTTGCTCTTTGCCTTTCACCCAAAGGGCGGTAGTGCGCCTTAGCGAGGCGCGAAATAATTAAAAATGCAAATTAAAAGATTTAGAGCAGTTGAATTTGTCAATAGAGAGAAAGATATTAGGTATTTTCTGGATTATTTTGAAAATGACCCTGAGAGAATTTTGTGGGTATATGGCTTTAAGAGCGCTGGTAAGACAACTTTAATTGAATATGTCATTGAACAAGAATTAATTCGTAATCCTAACCTTTTTAAAAAATCGCCATACTGGATAAAATATATCAATTTTAGAGGGTTATTTGTAACAAGTTATGATAATTTTTTATATTCCTTTTTGAAGGAAGTGGATGAAGAAGATGATTTTACTGATAGAGGCGAGGTAGATGTTGAATTTAATCTTGGATTAATAAGGATAAATTCAAGGCTGTTTAAACAGATTAAGGAAAAGAAGACCAATCTCTTTGATGAATTAATTCAAAATCTAAAGAGGATAAAGAAGAAAAAAATAATTATTGTTGATGAAATTCAGTCATTGCAAGATATATATCTTAATGGCGAGCGTCTTCTTTTAAACGAATTTTTAAATTTTTGCGTGAGACTTACAAAAGAGCTTCATTTATCTCATGTGGTAATTTTAACTTCAAACACAATTTTTTTAAGGGAAATTTATAATAATTCAAGGTTGAAAAAGACAAGCGAATTTAAATTAATTGGAGATTTATCTCAAGAAGATATTGTTGACTGGCTTACAATAAAGGGCTTTAGAAAGAGTGAGATAGATTTAATATATGAATACATCGGAGGAAGGGCGGGTGATGTTAAGAAACTGCTTGATAGCGTACGGTATTATAATTGTATAGAAGATTATTTAGAAGAAGAGGCGTTAAAGGCGAAGAGTGAGATAAAGATATTTTTTGAACAAAGCAAGTTGTCTGATGAAGCGAA
>JALWQB010000066.1 GCA_026994795.1 Deltaproteobacteria bacterium | reverse complement strand
GATAAAGGCCATCTTGGTAAATGTAATTGAAGAGGGAATAGCCTTGCATTCTGCAATAATAGACCTTGAAAGATATAAACCAATTCAAAACGCCTCTGATATTAATTTATGGCTATATACAGGGCATCAAACAGGGGCTTCCCCCATAATTGCCCTCCCATTTTCTTATGATGAGGATAGCGGGGCATATTCCATAATGTTTTTAAATATAGAGGGGAATAGATATTACTATACGAAAGAGCTCTCTATCCCTGTTAAAATAAATTATAAAAATTTGACAGTTATAGATAGTATATTCCTGTTTCAGACAAATGGAAAGTGGCTGTTAAAAGACATTAGAGATGACAGACCGCATTCACGAGAGATTACTATAATATCTCCCATCAATGGCCTGCCCAAGTTTGGGCTTTCACTTAAGGTCCCTTATTTTTACGGCTACTCTGCCAATAAAGAAGAGAATATAAGCGTCCGGACAATGGATGATATGAATCTTTATATGATACTGGCGCCAGTATATAATAAAGAGGCGGATATATCCCAATTTTATCTTATAGACCCGTTAAAGGCTGTTGCCTATGCCTATTCTGAATATATTGATGGAGAAATAGTGGGGAATTCATTCTTAAATAACCGCCTCTATATTGCGATTAAAAGAAAAAATGTTGGGACTACCCTTTACAGGAAAGTAATGTGTCAATAAATCTGTCTTCTATCTCCCTTATCCTTTCCTCATACTCTTTGTGAGAGATCTGCGCTCCTTTAAGCCCGCCCCTTAGGTTTATCTCTGAGAGAAAGACCTCCTCACTATCCTGAAATACCATAAGATCTATGTGCGCATAGGGATATCTGCCCCGCTCCATTACCTCCTGACAGATAGACATTTCCCTATCATTAAGCTCATATCTCCCTGAATTGCTGCCAAAAAATATATTATTGCGAAAGGTATGGGCATTCTTGCGCCAGTATGCCTCAATATAATCCCCTAACACTATCACCCTTACATCAATTGCCCCCTGCATAAACGGCTGGATGACAAATGGATATGAGAGCATCCCAAAGATTGTCTGGTTATATACCGCCTCTATCCCCTCCCACAGATTGATGCCAAGCCCGCAATTCATCCTGTCCTGCTTTGTTATTATCTTTTTACCTATAAACTGGGGGCTTGATATGGCCTTAACCATATCATGCCTGTCTCTTACAACCATTGTGGCAGGCATCATCCATTTTTTGAGGATAAGCGCCTGTAAGCACTTTGAACGGCTGAGTTTTTGAGAAAGGGCTGATGGAAAAAGCCTGATTCCCCTCTCTCTCAGGTCAAGGAACAAAAATTCTTCTGCAGGCTTGAGGTTTAAAAGGCCAACTATGACATCTTCCCTTTTAAGGGCGCTGTATTTATCCCTAAATGATTTATTGTCTCTTAATATAATTCTATCCATTTAGATTATATTACCATGAACAAAAGGAGGAGACAATAAGCAATGTTTAAGAGCCCCTGCATACATTTCCATTAAACAACCGACATTATGGCATTTCAAAGCCCGATTTCGCCCCCTTTTACAGTACAAAAATTAGGTTACATGCTTAATCTCAATGTATCGCCATCTTTAAGTGTCATTTGAGCCCAGCCTGTCTCTTTCAACTGTGAAAAGACAATGCAGTTCGCCCCAACCCTTGCCTCGTCAAGGACAGCGCTCCTCTTGCCTATAAGCGTAATGCCAGAGGATAGATGTTTTGGAAAATCCCTGTTTGAAATTTTGGGATCCCCATATCCTACAAGAGAATACGCCCCAAATATCACTTCCTTATCAGA
>JALWQB010000065.1 GCA_026994795.1 Deltaproteobacteria bacterium | reverse complement strand
TCAAAGCCAAGAAGTTCAACAGGCCCTTCTAACAGCCTCCATATCTCAAGCTCAAACCCTGTCTTACCAAAAATATCTTCTGTATCCATTTTATAATAAAACACAATCCAATATAATAGTTATATAATCCTGCTTAAATAGTTATCCCCTCATAAGAGCCTTAATAAGGCGTAAAAGCATTATTTTAATAACGCCAAATAAAAAAGCGGGCATAGGCCCACTTCAGATAGCAGAGAAATCTCATATTGTTCTCCACTATTTGAAGTAAGGCGTTAAAGGGCAACGCTACCCCTTTGCTCAAACCTCAAAAAGGGAATAATACCTAACTCCTAAATCCTGCAATTGGCGAAACTGTCCAATTGCAACGCAGGAGTTAGATAGTATTTATGCTTAATTAATAAATGTCTATTTGGCTTCCCTTGCTTCACTGTATTATATTAACCTATGCCTTGCGAAAAATCTATAGGTAATTTTAAAATTTCAAGATTACCGGAATATTGCTTATTTTGATTGATATTTTGAGGTGATACATTTGTTTTGAATTAGAACATCTTATTGATATGATTCGATATTCTCTGAAATTTCCTATCATCGCATGACCTCCTTGAAAAGATTGAAAAGGCCACGCATGACCTTGGACAGCGTTAAATTGCTCACAGCAATTAAAGTCTTTTCCCGTAAGTTTTTTATGTTATAAAAACAGTAAGGATTTTGTCAGGATTTGTTGATAACAGATTTAGAAATATTTAAGGGGGTACCTTGATGATACCAGAAGGATTTTTGGGGAGTGCAGTATCTGCAAATATACGATATAAGGACAGGCTGGACCTCGGTTTAATCTATTCTAAGCGTCCTGCCATTGCCTCAGCCTGTTTTACAAGGAATTCCATTAAGGCAGCGCCAGTAAAGGTTGGCATAGAGCGTTTTTCTAATGATTATCTTAAAGGCAAAGACACATTAATTCAGGCGATCCTTGTCAACAGCGGGAATGCCAATGCCTGCACAGGTCAGGAGGGCGTAGAGAAGACGTTAAATATACTGAATGCCCTGTCAGGGGTGTTAGGCCTCAGCGAAAAAAGGCTTTTGATGTGTTCTACCGGCGTCATTGGAGAGCAGATTGATGAAAAAAAGTTTATAAAAAGGCTTGATGAGTTAAAGGATAATCTGTCATCTCAGGGTGTTATGGATGTATCACAGGCAATTCTCACTACTGATACAAAAAACAAGATTGCTGAAAAGACCTTTGAGATTGGGGGGCATAAGGCTCGTATATTTGGTATGGCAAAGGGTGCAGGGATGATTGCCCCCAATATGGGGGTTGCTCATGCCACTATGCTCGCCTTTATAATGACAGATTGTGCGGTTTGCTCAGGCAGATTTTTGAATGCTGTGTTGTCTGATGTATGTAACAAGACATTTAATGCCATAACTGTTGATGGAGATACAAGCACAAATGATACTGTTGTCCTAATGGCAAATGGTATGGGCGGCGCAGGGCAGATAGGGAAAGGGACAAGGGAAGAGGCCATTTTTAGAGATGCGCTGTATGAGGTATGCGATAGGCTTTCATATCAGATAGTATCTGATGGAGAGGGAGCGACCAAGACAGTGAGGATAAATGTAAGAGATGCCTATTCCTATGAAGAGGCAAGGGCAATGGCAGAGGCAATAGCCAATTCTCCGCTTGTAAAGACCGCCCTCTTTGGAGAAGACCCCAACTGGGGGCGTATAGTTGCAGCGGCGGGAAAGACAGGGGCATCCATGAGAGAGGAGTCTCTTTGTATAAAGCTGGATGAGGTCTTGCTTGTAAAAAATGG
>JALWQB010000064.1 GCA_026994795.1 Deltaproteobacteria bacterium | reverse complement strand
GTAAGATATGCAGTCAATGAGGCTGAGAAAAGGCTCAAGAAGGACTATGGTATTGAGCAAATCAATAAGGTAGTAGAGGCGCTTCGTATGAGGGCTAAAAAGGATGTGGAGCTTGCAGGCATACTCAAAAGCCTTGGTCTCCTTTAATGGTTAGTTAAACGCTATAGCCTCTACAACCTTTTGCCATGCAAGATTTTGATAAAAACCATTAGATAAATTATGTCAAAAATAATAGAAAAAATAAATAACTTACTTCTTAATATGGGGGAAGGTGAAGAAAAGGGGCTTATAAAACAGCTTCTAAAGGAGCATAAGCGGACAACCAAACAGCTTGACCGCATTATTAAGATAAGCGATAAACATCAAAATGAGCTTAAAGAAAAAAACGAGAGGCTAAAAGAGCTATCATTAAAGCTGTCAAAGTATTTATCGCCCCAAGTTTACGATTCTATTTTTTCAGGCAGACAAGAGGTTGCCATTAAATCAAGGAGGAGAAAACTCACTATATTTTTCTCAGATATTGTCAATTTTACAAGGACAACTGAACAGTTAGAGCCCGAGCTGTTAAGTATGGTTTTAAATAAATATCTTGATGAGATGTCTAAAATTGCCATTAACTATGGGGCTACCATTGATAAATTCATAGGTGACGCCATCCTTATATTTTTTGGCGCCCCTGAAAGTTTTGGGGAAACAGAAGATGCCTACAGGTGCGTGAGCATGGCTATTGAGATGAGAGAAAAGGTGCAGGAAATGGGAACAGAGTGGTCTGATGTGGCTATCATGGAGCCATTTAAAGTCCGTATGGGGATCACAACAGGATATGTTACTGTTGGAAATTTCGGCAGTGAGTATAAAATAGATTATACTGTGATTGGCAGTCAGGTAAACCTTGCAAGCCGTTTACAATCCGCTGCCGGTATCAATAATATCTTAATCTCGCTTGAGACATATTCACATGTAAAAGACAAGATTTTATGTGAAAAAAAGGGAAATATTTATGTAAAAGGTATCCCATATCCTATACCCACTTATCAAGTTATCAATCACTTTCATAAGTTACGCAATAAAGATGAGATTAATATCTCACAAAAAAATATTTCTGTTTATATTGATAAGGAAAGGATTATAAGATCAAAAGAAAGCCGCGAGGAGGTAATCAGAAAGTTAGAGAGCATCCTTAATGAGATAAAAGAGATAGATGCAACATAATAAAAAAGAAGGAGTAAGAAGGGATAAAAATGGTTACAAGGATTGAAGTAGGTATCAGGCCCGAGTTTAATGATGCGCTTGGTAATAAGACCGTAAGGAATTGTAGAAATTATCTTAACATCACTGAAATATCAGGGTGCAGGACAGTAAAGGCGTATCTCATTGACGCTGAGATACCAGAGGGCACTTTAACCGAGCTTATAGAGAGCGCATTTTCTGACCCTGTAATAAACTTCTATACTGTAAACTCCCCCATTGCCCTCTCTTCTAAGATGCTCAGTGCCCATGACTGGAAATGGTGCATTGAGGTTGGCCTCAGGCCCGGGGTTACAGACAATGAGGGAAGGGTTGCACGTGAGGCAATAGAGAATTTTCTTGAAAGGCGCTTTTCAAGTGATGAAGGCGTTTATACATCAGTGCTTTATCTCCTTACAGGGTGCATATCACAGGATATGGCAGAGGCAGTTGCCTCAAGGCTGCTTTCAAATGAGCTTATTGAGCGCTCTATTGTTATCTCAAGAGAGGGTCTTAAAGGGATTTCTGATGCCTTCAGGCAAAAACAGGGCGCTTTCTTCTTTATTCCAAAGGTAAAGGGCGATGATACAG
>JALWQB010000063.1:1116-1832 GCA_026994795.1 Deltaproteobacteria bacterium | reverse complement strand
ATTTTTTTCAAAAAAGTATAAATTCATAGCCCTTACGACATTAACTCTTGTATTAGCCATATCTATCGCTGTATTCTTTTTAAGAAAAATACAATCTCGTATGATAATGCCCATATTATCGCTTGCAAGATATGCTGAAGCTGTATCAAAGGGCAGGGAAGAGGCTGTGCCTCAGGGGATATTTAAGTATGAGTTAAAGCTGTTAAAGGAATGTTTCATACAAATGGTTAATGCGCTTAAGGAAAAGATAAGAGAGACTGAGGTGCAGGTTGAGATAATAAAAGATAGGGAGATGAGGCTACATGCTGCATTAGATGCATTAGAGCAAGAAAAGGAAAGGCTTTCTATAACGCTCAGGAGCATAGGAGATGGCGTGATTACAACTGATACATTTGGCAGGGTAGAGCTTATGAATGAGGTGGCAGAGGAGCTTACGGGGTGGAAGTGGGCTGAGGCATATGGGAGGCCACTGAATGAGGTCTTTAATATTATTAATGAAAAGACAGGGGAGCCAGCGGATTCTCCTGTAGCGAAGGTCTTAAAGACAGGGGCGATTATTATGCTTGCCAACCATACTGTATTAATATCAAAAGATGGAAGGAGGAGGGCAATTGCAGATAGCGGCGCGCCTATTAAGGACGCAGATGGGAAGATTGTCGGCGTAGTGCTTGTTTTCAGGGATGTTACAGAACGGCAGATAATGGAGAGAGAGATAT
>JALWQB010000063.1:0-1106 GCA_026994795.1 Deltaproteobacteria bacterium | reverse complement strand
GAGAGATATTAAAACTTGAAAAATTGAAGTCAGTAGGTCTTTTGGCAGGAGGCATTGCCCATGATTTTAATAACATTCTTGCAGCGATTTTAGGCAATATAAACCTCTTGACCATGACAGCTCAACTGGATGAAAGGCAGCGGTTGCTCCTTGAAAGGGCTGAAAAGGCATGTGTTAGGGCCAAGTCCCTTACTCAGCAGTTGTTGACCTTTTCAAAGGGTGGGGCGCCATTAAAAAAGACGGTCAAGATTGATGAGGCCATAAAAGAATGTGCGGAATTTGTTGTAACTGGAAGCGGAGTGAACATAGATTTCTTTACTGAAGACGATTTGTGGCTTATTGATGTTGATTTAGATCAGATTAGTCAGGTTATTCAAAATATAATTATTAATGCAAAAGAAGCAATGAATAATCAGGGCAATATTATAGTAAGGCTCAGAAATATGCCCAACTATAGACCTGTTAAGTTAAAAGAGCCAAGAGACTGGGTTGCCATTGAGATTAAAGACACTGGCCCTGGTATAGCAAAAGATATGATTGCAAGCATATTTGAGCCATATTTTACTACAAAAGAGACTGGAAGCGGATTAGGGCTTGCTATATGTCATTCAATCATAATGAAGCATAATGGATTTATTGAGGTTGAAACTGAAGAAGGGCGGGGCTCGCTTTTCAGGGTATTATTGCCACGCTCAGATGAGTTATATTCAGAAGATGCAGATAAAACTATCCTTAAAGAAGATAGAGTTAAAAAGGGCAGGATACTAATAGTAGATGATGAATTAATGATAAGGACAGTGGCAAAGGAGATGCTCGCATATCTTGGCCATGAGGCGCATGTGGCCTCAACCACACAGGATGCTATTTCTATTTTTGAAAGACACTTAAAGACAGGCTCTCCTTTTGATTGCGTAATTACTGACTTAACAATGCCGGGAGATGCGGGCGGCCTTCAGCTTAAAGACATGTTGCTGCAAATAGACCCTGACATAAAGATTATTGTGGCAAGCGGATATTCAAATGACCCGATAATGGCAAATTATAAGGAGCATGGTTTCTTTTTTGTCCTTACCAAGCCATTTAAGATGCAGGAATTAGATATTGCT
>JALWQB010000062.1 GCA_026994795.1 Deltaproteobacteria bacterium | reverse complement strand
TGGCTTTACAGGAAACAAAAGGGGGAGATGTTACGGGCAATAGAAATAGAAAAGGCCATGAGCCAGCAGAGGGAAGAGGCCATGATAGGAAGGGCTGCTGCAACCATTGCCCATGAGGTGAGAAACCCATTAAATGCCATCTATATGGGGCTTCAGAGGGTATTGATGGAGGCAGATTATCTGAATAAGAGTGAGGCAAGGCTTTTAGAGCTCAGTCTTCAGTCAGTAAAACAGGTAAACGGTATTGTATCCGATTCAAAAGAGGCTATGAATATACTGATAAAGTATCCATACCCCGGAAATGTGCGCGAGCTTGAGCACATTGTGCAGCGCACCATTACCCTTACAAGGTCAAGCCTCATAATGGCCGCTGACCTGCCGCCTGAGGTCAGGACAGGTGAGAGATTAATCGCATCAGGTAAAGGAGCCCTCAAGGAAAGGCTTAAGGCAGTGGAAAGGGAGATGATCCTCTCTGCCCTTGAGAGGGCAGACTGGGTGCAGACAAGGGCGGCAGAAGAGCTTGGAATTAGCGAGAGGGTCTTGAGATACAAGATTGAAAAACACGGATTAAAACGCCTTAAAAGATAATGAAATGGTAGTATAGTGGCCTTCAAAAACTGGACAGAGTAATAAGGTTGATTGTTAGGTGTTAGGGTTCACAATTTACAAGCAAGGAATTTACTGGTAGACTTGAAGCATCAGGGATACAGATCAGTATGGATGGACAAGGAAGGTACAATGGCGGATGCAACTAAGGGCGTAATAAGGTTTGGGGTCTCAATACCTGAAGACCTGCTGGAGCAGTTTGACGTATATCTTGAAAAACACCATTATAAAAACCGCTCAGAGGCGATACGCGACCTTATAAGGGAAAAGCTTGTTAAAGACGAATGGGAAGAGGAAAATGAAAAAAGAGAGGTTATAGGGACAATTACCTATGTATATGACCATCATAAAAGGGAGTTAGTGGATTCAATCCTCAATATACAGCATTCCTTTTCTGATACTGTTATAGTATCGCAGCATGTCCACCTTGACCATCATAACTGCCTTGAGGCAGTTATCGTAAAGGGTCTTCCCAGTAACTTGAGGACATTAAGGCATAAGTTAAATGCCCTAAAAGGCATAAAACACTGCACTCTTTCCATGACAACCACAGGCGCATCATTAAGCTGATAACATTAATATAAATGATATTTTAACCTTATCTTACTTTATAATGGAGGCAACTAAATGTTTGAACAAGGAGAGCTATTTAAAGAACGCACTGACACATGCGATATAGCGCAAGAGCTTAAAAAGTCATATTTAGACTATGCGATGAGCGTTATCATAGGAAGGGCGCTTCCAGATGTAAGAGACGGGCTAAAGCCTGTTCACAGGCGCATTCTTTATGCAATGCAAGAGCTCAGAAACGACTATAACAAGCCTTACAAAAAATCTGCGCGCATTGTGGGTGATGTCATAGGTAAATATCATCCTCATGGAGATGCGGCGGTGTATGACACGCTTGTCCGAATGGCGCAGGATTTTGTTATGAGGTATCCGCTGATAGACGGGCAGGGGAATTTCGGCTCAATAGACGGCGACTCCCCTGCTGCTATGCGTTATACAGAGGTAAGGCTTAAAAAGCTATCACATGAGCTTATGGCTGATATTGATAAAGAGACAGTAGATTTTGCGCCTAATTATGACAATTCTCTTAAAGAGCCAATAGTCTTACCCTCAAAGGTTCCAAACCTACTCATAAATGGCGCATCCGGCATTGCAGTAGGCATGGCAACTAACATCCCCCCTCACAATCTAAGCGAGGTTGTAGATGCGCTGATTGCCCTTATCCATGACCCAAACATTACAGTTTCAGGGCTTATGGAATATGTCCCAGGCCCTGACTTTCCGACTGCTGGCTTTATATGCGGTTCATCCGGGATAAAGGCGGCCTATGAGACTGGCAGGGGGGTCATTAGGATAAGGGCGCGGGCAACTGTTGAGAGGCCAGCAAAGGGCAGGGAGTTTATTGTGGTCTCTCAGGTCCCGTATCAAGTAAACAAGGCAAAGCTCATTGAAAAGATAATGACTCTAAAGGTTCAGAAGAAGATAGAGGGCATATATGAGGTTAGGGATGAATCTGATAGAGACGGCATCAGGATAGTTATTGAGGTCAAAAAGGAGGGGCTTTCCGAGGTCATCTTAAATCAGCTCTATAAACAGACCTCAATGGAGACCTCATTTGGCATTATCCTCCTTGCCATCGTAAACGGAAGGCCCGAGCTTTTGAACCTGAAGGAGCTTTTATCACACTTCCTTGAGCACAGGCGGACAATCGTCATAAGGCGCACTACCTTTGAGCTCAAAAAGGCGGAGGAAAGGGCCCACATACTTGAGGGTCTTAAGATAGCCATAGACAACCTTGATGAATGCGTTGAGCTCATAAAGGCGTCTTCCACGCCAAAGGAGGCAAAGTCAATGCTCATTGAGAGGTTTTCACTGTCTCCCACTCAGGCGCAGGCCATACTTGACATGAGGCTTCAGAGGCTTACTGGCCTTGAGAGGGAGAAGATAATACAGGAATATGAGGCAGTGCTTGAGGCAATTAAGGAATATAAGGCAATACTTGCAAGCAAAGAGAGGGTCTTAAAGATTATTGAAGACGAGCTTACCGCCTTAAAGGAGGAATATGGCGATGAGAGGCGCACTGACATAATAGAGGACATAAAGGATATAAGTCTTGAGGACCTGATTGTTGAAGAAGATATGGTGGTTACGCTCTCTCACAATGGCTACATAAAGAGAAATCCCGTAAGCCTTTACCGCAGCCAGAGAAGGGGCGGTAAGGGCGTAACAGGGCATTCTTCCAAACAGGATGACTTTATAGAAAGGCTCTTTATTGCCTCAACCCATGATTATTTCCTGTGCTTTACAAACAGGGGCAGGCTCTACTGGCTGAGGGTGCATGAGATACCGCAGGGTTCACGGACAAGCAGGGGCAAGGCGCTTGTCAACCTTTTGCCATTAGAAAACAGCGCCAATGAACGCATTACTGCCGTAATACCTGTAAGGGAATTTAAGAAGGATGTATGGGTGATGATGGCCACTAAAAAGGGCATAGTAAAAAAGACGCCCCTTGAGGCATTTTCACACATAAGGCCATCAGGGATAATAGCTGCAATAGTTCCAGAGGATGACGACCTTATTGCCTCAGAGCTTACCAATGGGAGCTCTCATGTAATACTGGCCACCAAAAAGGGCATGGCAATAAGGTTTGATGAAAGGGATGTAAGGTCAATGGGAAGGATTGCGGCAGGGGTAAGGGGCATAAGGCTCAACCCTGATGACGAGGTTATAGGGATGGTAGTATTTGACCCTGAGGATGAGAGCGCCACCCTCCTTACAGCATGTGAAGGCGGATATGGAAAACGCACGCACCTTTCAGGATATCGCTTAATCGCAAGGGGCGGCAAGGGGGTGATTAACGTAAGGCTCTCTGAAAAGATAGGGGATGTGGTCGCGGTAATGCCTGTAAAAGACCACGATGAGGTCATGCTGATGGCAAAGGGCGGAAAGATTATAAGGCTTCCTATAAAGGACATAAGGCCAATGGGAAGGCAGGCACAGGGCGTAAGGCTTATAAGCCTTTCTGAAAACGACAGGCTTGCTGCTGTGGCAAGGATTGCAGAAGATGATGACTAAATCCTGCAATTGGCGAGTTCGTCCATGATATAACATTTAAGATTCATTTTGCCCCCTTTTGCCGTGGAGGATTTAGTAGAATATAGGAGATTGTTATGTGAGGACAAATGAGGCTGATAGTGTCTGAATGCGTTTATTAGTTGTATTGAAAATGTTTGATAGGGCATAATAAAATCATTTGATAAAAAAAAGAGCTTATTTTATAAAAAGAGGGAGGAGGCATTATAAATGGAAGGGCTATATAAGTATCAAAAAGAGCTTAAAAAAAGAGGGATAATATTAACTTTATGCGGTCCTATTTCACATGAGGTTATCCAAAGCGTTGGGACAATACTGCGCGCAAAGTTAAGCGATGAAAATGCCTCAACGGGCCTTATATTAAAAGTCTTTTCTGTCTTTGTTGAACAGGCGGAAAACATTATAAGATATTCTATATCAGACAGACACCTGTTAGAGACCTATGTGGGGTTTGGCATACTGGTTGTTGGTCATGAAGATAATGAATTTTTTATCACTTGCGGCAACAAGATAGAAAACAGCAAGGTATCAGAATTAGAGGCAAACCTTATAAAACTGCAGAATATGGATAAAGATGAGCTTAAAAGGTATTATAAGAAAAAGCGAAAAGAGGTCTCAAACAGTAACAGCAAAGGGGCAGGGATAGGCTTTATAGAGATGGCGAGAAAGGCAAGCAAGCCGATTGAGTTTATGTTTGAAAAGATTGACGATAACTACTCATTTTTTACTGTAAATGTAGTCATATAAAACTATAGAAAATTACATAGAAAGATAAAAAGATAGAGATATAAGGAGGTTGTAAAAATGGAGAACCTAATCATAGAGGCCACAAAAAGCAGTCCTTATATAGAGCTTAACTGTAATTCAAATGTCCATACAATAAAAGGGGAATCATATCCAGAAAATACCTTTGCCTTTTATAAGCCCGTTATGGATTGGCTTGAAGAATACTTAGAGAATCTGGAAGATAAGGCCGTGTTTAATATTGAGTTTATTTATTTCAACAGCAGCAGTTCAAAGATATTGATGGATATATTTGACCTTCTGGATGAGGCATGTGAAAATGGCAAGTCAATCACGGTAAACTGGATATACGATGAAGACAATGATGCAAGCGAAGAGTATGGGGAAGAATTTGCAGAAGACCTTGAAAATTTAGAATTTAATCTTGTTGTAAAAGATTAATAAGTTATTGAGTGGAAATTACTCATGCATATATCAAAAATCTTTATAAAGTCTATAGTTAGAGTGCTGTTCTATGCCACTATATATATCTTAGGTATATTGTTCTTAATAATCCCTAAGGTTGAACATACTGTTGAGACGCTTGCAGAGCAAAATGGAAGAGAGGTCTTACACAAGATCGTTACTATCGTCAAGAATGCGCATAAAGATTTAGAGAGTTTTAAAAGGGCATCGCTTCAGGCCCACAAAGACGAGTTAAAACACCTCACAGATACAGTTGTATCCATTGTAAAGGCAAGATATGAACAGTCAAAAGACGAGGCATCAAAAAAAGAAGTCCTGGATTTAGTTAGAATGCTCAGATATAACGATAATAACTATTTTTTTATAATAGATTATAATAATATTGTAATATCACATCCTTTTATCCAAGGAAAAGATATGTCAGATATTAGGGATAAAAAGGGCAACTTAATTGTCCCGCCTATGGTAAAGATAGCGCGTGAGAATGGCGAGGGCTATTATTCCTATTGGTGGAAAAAAAACAGACAGGATGACAATGCCACTTATGAAAAACTGTCTTATGTTACGGACTTTCCACAATGGAAAATGGTTATAGGGACAGGGGTTTATCTTGATGATATTCAAAAAGAGGTTGCACGTAAAAAACAGGAACTTTTAAGGCAGCTTAGAGAGATAGTAAAAACTACCAAGATCGGCAAGACAGGATATGTATATATCTTTAGCAGAAAATACAGGATGTTAATCCATCCTAACAGCAATATTGACGGAAAAGATATGTCAAACTTTAAAACCCCTGGCCGTAATACATATATCCTTTCAGATTTAATCAATGCCTCTAAGACAAAAGATAAGGCGCTGTATTATAAATGGGATAAGCCTGATGACCCTGGCAATTATATCTATGATAAGGTATCGTGGGTGGAATATGTGCCTGAGTTTGACTGGTATATAGCCTCTTCTGTCTATTTAAGCGAGTTTAAAGACTATGCGGACAACCTAAGGTATTCTATCTTATATTTGTCTTTGGTCATATTAACAATAATCCTATCTTTAGTCTTTTTCTTTTTAAAACGGCTCCTTAGGCCGGTTGAGGACATTTCCCGTATCGCCTTAAATGTGTCAGAAGGGAATTACAGCATCAGGTCTAAATATAAGAGCAATGATGAGATAGGAACTTTATCTAATGCATTTAACAAGATGGTTGATACTATTGAAGATAACATTAAAAATCTTGAGCTTAAGGTAAAGCTGAGGACAAAAGAGTTGTCGGAATTAAATGAGAAAATGAGGGATTCTATTGAATATGCATCTATTATTCAAAAGACCCTTTTACCCCGGCTGGAAGACATAATAAAATGTTTTGATGATGTATTTGTATATTGGATGCCCAAAGATATAGTTGGCGGCGATATCTATTTGTTTGAAAGATTAGAGGGTAAAGACGAGTTTTTATTAATGGTCATTGACTGCACAGGACATGGCGTCTCTGGCGCATTTGTTACGATGCTGGTTAAGGCGATTGAAAGGGAGATAGTAACTCAGATCAATAATGGAGAGCTTCAGCCAAGCCCTGCCGCCATTATGGCGTGCTTCAATAAGACCATCAAAAAACTCTTACATCAAGAGAAGATAGACAGCGTTTCAAATGCTGGATTTGATGGCGGTATTATCTATATTGATAAGGTCAACAGGATTGTAAAATATTGCGGCGCTCAAACATCGCTCTTTGTAGTAGCGGATGATAAGTTAAGGGAGATTAAAGGCGATAGGTATTCTGTTGGATATAAAAAGTCTGACGCCCATTATAAGTTTACAGAACACACCATAACAATAGGAAAGGAGACAAGGTTTTACATCCTGACAGATGGCTATTTTGACCAGACAGGCGGCGAAAAAGGATTTCCCTTTGGCAAAAAGCGCCTTAAAAGGCTCATTGAAAAGAATTATAAGTATGATTTTGATGTCCAAAAGGAGATTTTTATAAAAGAATTTATGAAATATAAGGGCGGCAATGAACAAAAAGATGATATTACATTTATTGGTTTTAAATTATAAGAGACGCTAATCAATATGATTAAGAGAAAAGGAGAAAGGCATTATGGTTCAAAGAAAATTGATATTGCAATCCCTCTTCTTTTTCATGTTTACTGGGCTTTTTCTTGCCCCTTGCGCATTTGCTTTGTCCCCCGATGGTGAAAAGCAACTATTCACAATACTTGGAGAGATAAAGGGGCAGCTCAAACAGATGGACAGACGTATAACTGAATTGCGTCAGGATACCAATAAACGTTTTGAAGAACTGCGCCAAGATATTAACAAACGCTTTGACGAACTACGTCAGGATACCAATAAACGTTTTGATGACACTAACAACAAGATAACCGTTTTGCGTCAGGATACCAATAAACGTTTTGATGACACTAACAACAAGATAACCGTTTTGCGTCAGGATACCAATAAACATTTTGATGACACTAACAACAAGATAACCGTTTTGCGTCAGGACAATAATAAACGGACTGAGGAGATTATAAATTTTCTCTGGATGATTGTTGCCTCTTTTACAACCATCACTGCTGCTGTAATAGCCCTTGTTATCTGGGATAGACGCACGGCAGTAAGATATGCAGTCAATGAGGCTGAGAAAAGGCTCAAGAAGGACTATGGTATTGAGCAAATCAATAAGGTAGTAGAGGCGCTTCGTATGAGGGCTAAAAAGGATGTGGAGCTTGCAGGCATACTCA
>JALWQB010000061.1 GCA_026994795.1 Deltaproteobacteria bacterium | reverse complement strand
CCAAGTGGCTGCTGGGTTACAAGGGAATAAGGGCCAGTGGAACGCGCATGTATCTTTTCATCTACTAAATGATGGAGCTTTAACATATACATAACGCCAACTGTAACAGGCTCTGCAAAAGGCTCACCCGTAAGACCATTATACAGGGTAACCTCTCCAAGCTCTGACTGACCTGACGCCACAAGGAGCCTCCTTATATCATGCTCATCCGCGCCGTCAAATACAGGAGTGGCAACTGGAACGCCCTTTATCAGCTTCTTCGCCTCTGCCTCAAGCTCGTCAGGAGAATATTCAGAGAACATCCTATCTGTCTCTTCCCGTGAATATATCTCTTCTAACTTGGCCTTTAGTCTCTTTAAAAATTCATCTCTCTTCTGCCTGTCTCTGTAGTCAGCCAAAAGCCTCTCAATTTGAGCGCCAAAATTCTTTGCTGCCCAGCCAAGGTGCACCTCAAGTATCTGGCCCACATTCATACGAGACGGCACACCCAATGGGTTTAATATGAAATCAACAGTAGTGCCATCCTCAAAATACGGCATATCTTCTACTGGAATTATCTTAGATACAACGCCCTTATTCCCATGGCGGCCTGCCATCTTATCTCCAACCTGCAGCTTCCTCTTCATTGCCACATAGACCTTGACCATTTTTATAACGCCTGGAGGAAGCTCATCGCCCTTTCTAAGCCTTTCAATCTTTTTCTCGTATTCCACCCTTATCCTCGCCGCCTCCTCTTCAAACCAGCCGACAAGCTCCTCAACTATAGGGTCAGCCCCTGTCCTCCCCTCTAAAATAAGCTCCCTTAACCTCTGTATCCTTATCTTTTTAAGCAACTCCCCTTTAATAGGCTCTCCTGCCTTTAACAGTATCTTTCCGCTCCTGTCCTTTACTGATACAGCAGGGACCTCTCCCTCAAGATGGGATATGAGCTTTTCTAATACGATCTTCTTTATAATAGAGAGCTCATCCTCCTGATCCTTTAAAAGCCTTGCAACCTCATGGTCTTCTACAGCCTGAGCCCTTGCATCCTTTTCTATGCCCTTTCTGCAAAAGACCTTTGCATCTATTACCACCCCTTCTACGCCAGAAGGAACCTTTAATGAGCTATCCTTTACATCTCCTGCCTTTTCACCAAATATCGCCCTCAAGAGCTTCTCTTCAGGGGAAAGCTGCGTCTCACCCTTTGGGGTAATCTTTCCGACCAGTATATCCCCTGGCCTTACCTCCGCCCCAATACGCACAATACCGCTCTCATCAAGGTCATTTAATACCTCATCCCCTATATTGGGGATATCTCTTGTTATCTCCTCACGCCCGAGTTTTGTCTCCCTTGCCTCAACCTTAAACTCCTCTACATGGATAGACGTATAAATATCCTCTTTAACTATCCTTTCGCTTACTATAATGGCATCTTCAAAGTTGTATCCCTGCCAGGGCATAAAGGCCACCACTACATTCTTTCCAAGGGCAAGCTCACCATTATCCGTTGCAGGGCCGTCAATCAAGACCTGGCCCTTCTTAACCCTCTGACCCGGTACGACAAGGGGCTTTTGATTTATGACAGTAGTCTGATTAGATTTTTTAAACTTTTTTAATTTATATATCTCAACCTCACTTGGCAGCCTCTCCTCAGGGACCTCATCATAACAGACGACAACACGGGTAGCATCTACATTCTCTACCCATCCGTCACGCCTTGCAAACACTGCAACCCCTGAATCCCTCGCAACAATCTTCTCTATGCCTGTGCCGACAAGCGGGGCATTTGTCTGAATAAGCGGCACTGCCTGCCTCTGCATATTAGAGCCCATAAGCGCCCTGTTTGCATCATCATTCTCAAGAAATGGAATAAGGCCCGCTGATATGCTTACAAGCTGGTTAGGGGCAATGTCAATTGCCGTAACCTCCTCTGAAGGCACAAGCAAAAACTCGCCCCGCCTCCTCACGCCAACTGTATCTTCTGCAATCCTGCCATCCTCATCTACTTTCACAGTCGCAGGGGCAATGGTCTCCTTCTCCTCTTCAAAGGCAGTAAGATACACCACCTTGTCAGTGAGCTTTCTGTCCTTTACCCTCCTGTAAGGGGTCTCAATAAATCCATACTCATTAATCCTTGAGTATGCGCTTAATGAAACAATAAGACCAATATTAGGCCCTTCTGGAGTCTCAATCGGACAAATTCTTCCATAATGGGTTGTATGGACATCTCTTACCTCAAATCCTGCCCTCTCTCGAGACAGCCCGCCAGGGCCAAGGGCAGATAGACGCCTCTTGTGCGTTATCTCAGAGAGCGGATTGGTCTGGTCCATAAACTGAGAAAGCTGGCTTGAGCCAAAAAATTCCTTTAATGCAGAGGTAACAGGCTTTGGGTTCACAAGGTCATTGGGCATCACGGCATCCAACTCCTGAATAGCCATCCTCTCCTTTATAGCCCGCTCCATACGCACAAGCCCGATCCTGTACTGGTTCTCAACAAGCTCTCCAACTGCCCTGACACGCCTGTTGCCGAGGTGATCTATATCATCCACCTCACCTTGAGTGTCCTTTAACCTCACAAGCTCCTTTATTGTCTCTAATATATCCTCCTTGCTTAAAATCCTTTGACTAAGAGGGGCGTCAAGGCCAAGCCTGTAATTTATCTTATAACGCCCTACCTCTGACAGGTCATAAGTATCAGGATTAAAGAAAAGCGAGTTAAAAAACTTCTCTGCTGCATCAAGCACAAGGGGGCTGCTGGGTCTCAGCCTCTTATATATTTCAAGGATTGCATCTTCCCTTGTCTCTGTCTTATCCTGAATAAGAGTATCTCTTATGGAAAAACTTACCTTTATGCCGTCAATAAAAAGCGTCTCTATCTCTTTTATAGAAGATGACCTTATATCTTTTAAAATCTCTTTAGTTATCTCCTGATTTCTCCCAACAACAACCTCTCCTGTTTCAGGATCAATAATATCGCATGCTGTTATCTTGCCTATAAGCTCACCCTGCTTTACGGGAACGCGTTCAATACCCCTTTCCGCAAACTTTCTGAGAGAAGCCCTTGAAAACTTCCTGTTTTTCTTTAAAATGACATCCTCTGTCTTTGGGTCAACAACATCAAGGTCTGCACGCTGGCCAAGGAGCGTCTCCCCAACCTTCCTATACAAAAGTTCGCCATCCAAGATATAACAGTCTCTTTCATAAAAGATATCAAGGATATCGCCTTCACTATAACCTATTGCCTTTAAAAGCACTGTGGCAGGTATCTTGCGCCTCCTGTCTATCCTCACATAGAGGATATCCTTTGAATCAAACTCAAAATCAAGCCATGAGCCCCTTACCGGTATTACACGGCACGAATATAAGACCTTTCCGCTTGAATGCGTCTTGCCCTGATCATGAGAAAAAAAGACTCCAGGACTCCTTTGAAGCTGATTTACCACCACCCTCTCTGTCCCATTCACAATAAATGTCCCTGTAGGGGTCATAAGAGGGATAGTCCCAAAATATATCTCCTGCTCTTTTATATCCCTGATGCTCTGCGTGCCGCTTTCTTCATCTACATCATAGGAAAGGAGCCTTACCACTATCTTCATAGGGGCCTCATAGGTTACCCCTCTGGCAATACATTCTTCAATATCATACTTGGGCTCTCCTATGGAATATTCTACAAACTCAAGAGATGATGTCCCTGTAAAGTCCTTAATTGGAAATACGCTATGAAATGCAGCCTGAAGCCCTGCATCCTCCCTTGCGCCAGGGGCAATATCCTTTTGTAAAAATTTTTCATAAGAGCGCTTCTGCACCTCTATAAGAAATGGGACATCAAGTATTGGACAAGCCTTGCCAAAATGCCTTCTTGGTGGAGCCATAAAATTACCTCCGGACAAGAGTCCTTTAAAAAACCCTTTAATAAGAAAAGGTTATAAACTTCTCTAAATAAAACTTAACAGACGCACAACATTGAAAATTATAATAGGGAGAGACACATCTTTGCCTCTCCCCCACCTGCAATTAATGCTTCAAATCAAAATACCAAGTTACTTAATCTCAACTTTTGCGCCAACCTTTTCAACCTGCTCCTTAATCTTCTCAGCCTCTTCCTTTGAAACGCCTTCTTTAATGGGCTTTGGAGCGCTTTCAACAAGTTCTTTTGCATCCTTAAGACCAAGCCCTGTAACAGCCCTTACCTCTTTTATCACCTGTATCTTACTGCTTCCTATCTCAGCCAGTATGACATCAAACTCTGTTTTTTCCTCCTCTGGCTCCTGCCCTTCAGCTCCCCCGGCAGGCATAGCGCCTGCTGCTACAGCTACAGGCGCTGCAGCGCTTACGCCAAACTTTTCCTCCAACTCCTTCACAAGCTCTGAAAGCTCAAGAACACTCATATTTGATATAAATTCAATAACATCTTCCTTAGTAATAGACATAATCTTTCCTCCTCATAGTTATTATAATGTTAATATGATTATGATATTATGATATAATATGATCAACTGCCTTCCTTTTGTTCCTTAATGGCATTTAAGGCGTAAAGGAACTTTCTCGGAATGCCAGCAAGAACTTGCACAAGACTGCGATGCGGGCCAAGCATAACAGACAAAAGCTGTGCAAGGAGCACCTCTTTTGTCGGCAGCTTTGAAAGGGCCTCAACACCCTTATCATCAATTACCTTGCCATTTAAGACCCCGCCCTCAATGGTCAGCACTTCATTGTCTTTTATAAAGTCAAGGAGCGTCTTTGCCACTCTCACAGGGTCTTCATAAGCTATGACAACGGCATTTTGCCCTGTAAACCAGTCCTCAATAAGCTCAATCTGAGTATCCTTTGAGGCCAGTTTGAAAAGGGTATTTTTTGAGACCTTAAACTCTCCTCCAACATCACGAAGCTGTCTTCTAATGATTGACGACTGCTCAACAGTCATCTTAGAGAACTTGGTAAGGATTACGCTTTGAGAACCCTTAAACTTTTCATGCAGCGTCTCTACTACCTCTTCCTTCTGTCTCCTTGTTAATGCCAATAGTTATCCCTCCTTTCTGCCTGCGGCGTTATTATTATGCCAAAGGCAGAGGCTCTTGCCTCGGCAGGTGGAGAAATTCTCCATTAAACACCGTGGTGCACCTGCTGTCTTTGACAATTAAAAGCGCAAATTATGCTGCAAGTTGTTTGAAATCTCCTGTATCTACCTTGACGCCAGGACCCATTGTTGAAGAAAGGGAAACGCCTTTTACATAGGTTCCCTTTGCAGTAGAAGGCTTTAATCTTAATACAGTATCAGCAAGGGTGGAAAAATTCTCCTTTAGCTTATCCTTTCCAAAGGACACCCTGCCAATAGGCACATGAAGCACCCCGGCCTTATCAACCCTGAAATCAACCTTGCCTGCCTTAATATCCTTTACGGCCTTTGCAATATCAAATGTTACAGTATTGGTCTTTGCATTGGGCATAAGACCACGAGGCCCAAGTATCTTGCCAAGACGTCCAACAAGACCCATCATATCAGGAGTAGCCACAACCTTATCAAAATCAAGCCACCCCTCCTTCTGTATCTTCTCAACAAGCTCTTCTCCGCCTGCATAATCCGCACCTGCCTCTTCAGCCTCCTTTACCTTCTCTCCCTTGGCAAAGACAAGCACCCTAACCTTTTTACCTGTTCCATGAGGCAGGACAACTGAGCTCCTTATATTCTGATCCGCCTTCCTTGGGTCAACCCCAAGGACAATAGCGACATCAACACTCTCATCAAACTTTGCATAACGAGCCTTCATTACCAAATTTATTGCCTCATCAAGGCCGTATCTCTTAGTAGAATCAATAAGCTCTTTTACCTTCCTATATTTCTTCCCATGCCTTGGCATTGTTCTAATCTCCTTTTATACAACAAGTTACCTTTTTGCCCCATTTTGCCGTGCAGGATTTAGGCATTATTCAACTACCTCAATCCCCATACTCCGTGCCGTCCCCTTAACAGTATTTATAGCCGCATCTAATGAGGCAGCAGTCAGGTCTGGCATCTTGGTCTTTGCAATCTCTTCCACCTGAGCCATAGTTACCTTTCCAACCTTATCCCTGTTAGGGACGCCTGAGCCTTTCTCAACGCCCGCAGCCTTTTTTAATAATACTGAGGCAGGCGGGGTCTTTAAAATAAATGAAAATGACCTGTCAGCATAAACAGTTATAACCACTGGTATTATCATGCCTGCCTGCTCTTGGGTCTTTGCGTTAAATGCCTTGCAAAACTCCATAATATTTACGCCATGCTGACCAAGCGCAGGGCCTACTGGCGGAGAAGGATTTGCCTGACCTGCTGGTATCTGTAATTTAATGCTTCCAACTACCTTTTTTGCCATAATACTATACCTCTTTTAACCTGCTTTTGATACATGGGCAAACTCAAGCTCAACTGGCGTTGCCCTGCCAAATATGGAAACCATAACTCTTACCTTGCCCTTTTCCGGCCTTACCTCATCAATAACCCCATGGAAATTTGCAAAAGGCCCTTCCGTAACCACTACCTCATCCCCCTTCTCAAACTTATACTTAGGAACGGGCTTCTGACTAAGTTCCTCCATCTGCTTAATAATTTTATCTGCCTCTGCATCTGACAACGGGACAGGCGTATTCTTTCCGCCAACAAAACCTGTTACCCTTGGCGTATTATGGACAAGGTGCCATGTCTCATTATCAAGCTCCATATTCACCAAAATATATCCAGGATAGACCTTTCTTGACGCAGTCCGCCGTTTGCCGCCAACAACCTCCACCACCTTCTCAATAGGGACTATTATACCTCCAAACCTATCCTCTAAATTATATCTCTTTATCCTCTCCTCAAGCGTTACCTTTACCCTCTGCTCATAACCTGAATATGTATGGACTATATACCACTTTTTATCCATAATATATGCAATTCCTGACCGCTTAATATAAAAGATTTAACAACTGAGTAAGGGTAAAATCCACTAAACCAAGATAAGAAGCAAAGAAAAAACTAATAATTAATACAGCTACAGTGAGACCTATTGTCTCATTCTTATTTGACCATGTAACCTTGTTAAATTCTATCTTAACTCCCTCTAAATAGTCTTTTAAGACTTCAAACCACGCACTGCCCCCTGCGGACTTGAGCGCCGCAGAAGAAGACGCATCCTTTTTAGTTACCTTTTTCTTGCCCAATTTCTTTTACTCCATACTCCTAAGCCCTGTTAGCGCAATACAACCCTAAACACAACTGGCAGGCCAGGAGGGATTCGAACCCCCAACACCCGGATTTGGAGTCCGGTGCTCTACCAATTAGAGCTACTGGCCTGCGCTGCAATAAGATAATTATTTTACCTTTGTCTCCTTATGAAGAGTATGTCTCCTATCAAAGGGACAATACTTTTTTAACTGCAGCTTTTCAGGTGTCTTACGCCTATTCTTTTTAGCAGTATAATTTTTACGTTTACACTCTGTGCACTGTAAGGCTATTTTTTCCCTCATTTAAATTGCTCCCTACTATATAAAACACCAATAAGCGCTATAATATAACTATAACCCTAATTATAACTGAGCTATCTCCAAACATCTACTCTATTATCTTCGTAACAACGCCAGCGCCTACTGTACGGCCTCCTTCCCTAACCGCAAAACGCAAACCCTCTTCCATCGCTATCGGCTGAATCAACTCCACCTTAAACTTTAAATTATCA
>JALWQB010000060.1 GCA_026994795.1 Deltaproteobacteria bacterium | reverse complement strand
TTCAAATCGCTTGGAATTAATATCTTTAGTCTGTTGGCACTAACCTTGCATTAATTTTGGGCGTTATGAAGATAATAACTGGTTTACACCCACACAATAGGCTTGGCCCTATGGAGGGTCTTGAAGGCGCGAGGATGCTTGAGCAGAAATTGAGCATCCTGTCGCATGATGTCTCAAACCTAAAGACCCCAGGGTTTAAGAGGCAGCGTATAACCTTTGAAGAATATTACTTAAGGCAGATAGATAACACGAAAAGGACGGCAAAGGGCGAGGTTGTAAAGAACGACTTTTCACAGGGGACAGTAAGGCTCACTGAAAACCCATTTGACTTTGCCATAGAGGGGGAAGGCTTTTTTGCGGTTCAAACCCCTACAGGCATAAAATATACGAGGGCAGGCAACTTTACGCTTGACGCCCAGAACAGGCTTGTTACTCAGGAGGGCTATTTAGTGCTTGGAGACGGCGGACCTATTGTGCTTCAGGACAATACGGGAAAGGGCGTTTGGCTCAATGAGAACAGGCGTTTTTATGTTGATGCCACTGATGTCGCTGGGCTTGATGTAGTAACATTTGACAACCTCTACGGCCTAAAGAGGCTTGGCGGCAACCTCTGGGAGGCGACAGAGGCGTCAGGCAACGCCCGCCCATTGCCAAACGCCCGCGTAAGGCAGGGATATATAGAAGAATCAAATGTAAATCCGCTTGAGGCAATGATACACCTTGTGGATATGTACAGGGAATATGAGGCTGTTCAGCGCTCTCTAAAGATTACGGACGGGCTTGACGACAAGGCAACCAATGATGTTGGAAGAGCAGCTTAATGTATTGATGATTTTAATAAGACAATTAGTCAAATAATTGAATAAACAATGGAGGTATTGTTATGATAAGAGGTCTATGGTCAGCGGCATCGGGTATGAACAGCATGCAGTTTAATCTGGATGTAATTGCCAACAATCTGGCAAATGTCAATACAGTAGGCTTTAAGAGGAGCAGGGCAGACTTTGAGGACCTCTTATATCAGACAGTGAGGATGCCGGGGACAGAGAACGCCGACGGCTCTCAGGTGCCTACAGGGATGCAGATAGGAATGGGCTCAAGGCCGACTGCAATCCAGAAGATATTTACTCAGGGCAATTATGAAAATACAGAGAGTGAGCTTGACTGGGCAATAGAAGGAAGGGGCTTTTTTAAGGTCATCTCTAATGGAGAAGAGCTATATACAAGGTCAGGCTCGTTTAAGATAGATAAAGACGGTTTTATCGTAACCTCAAACGGCGACCGTCTCCAGCCCGAATTTGCTGTGCCTCAAGGGACAACCCGTATTACCATAGACGCTTATGGCCTCATTACTGCGTCTGATCAGGCAGGAAATCCTCTCGCCTCTGTCCAGCTCACTACCTATGACTTTATAAACCCGGCAGGGCTTTATAGCGTTGGACGAAATCTCTTCAGGCCAACCCTTGCATCAGGCGACCCTATTGAAGGAAATCCCGGCATTGACAACTTTGGAACCATTGCTCAGGGATTTTTAGAGCAGTCCAATGTGGATGTGGTGCGGGAGATGGTAGAGATGATTATCACCCAGCGCGCCTATGAGCTTAACTCAAAGACTGTCCAGACCGCTGATGATATGCTTGGTATTGCCAATAATCTCAAGAGGTAATGAACTATGAAGATATTATCTTTATTGAGGTGTCAATATAGTTTTTCAGCGATATTGCTTGTATTTTGGATTGCCTTTTCCTTTGCAGGTCATGTAAGGGCTGAAGGCGCTGGAGGACAGGTCAAGCATAAGACAATAAAGGAATTGGGGCTTAATGACCTGAGACCTGTATTCTTGGACGCAATCAAGAAGTATTCACCATGGGCAGATGATGAGGTAGAGATAAAGAACCTTCGCATGTATCCATCTAAGGTGAAGGTAGAGGAAGGCAGACGAATAACCTTTGATCCCCATATACCCTCAAATGGACGCTATCTTGGAAGGGTAACAATACCAGTATCAATAAAGGCAGACGGGAGCCCCCTTCATCAGGTTCAGCTTACCGGCAAGGTAGAGGTATATAGAAAGGTCTTTTGCGCACGCAATAACCTGCCCAAAGGCCATATACTTACAAGAGATGATTTAATTTTGTCAAAACGCCCGCTTTCAAGGCTTCACGGCGAGGCTGTCTCAGAAGAAGATATAGCCGCTCTCTTAGGATTTGAGCTTAAACGCAGCCTTAAGGGTGGCCAAATTATAAGAAAAAGGGATATAAGGAGGCCAATAATCGTAAAACGAGGGCAATTGGTTACTATTTATGCAAAGACGCCGCATATAGTTGTCAGCTTATCAGGAAGGGCGCAAGACAGCGGCTCTCTTGGAGATGTAATAAGGGTGAAAAATCTCCTCACTAAGAAGGTGATACTTGCACAGATAAAAGATAATAGAACCGTAGAGGTTACGTTTTAGGATAATACGCTGCAAACAGTAAAATGAGACTAAACAGATTGGATCGATTCCTAAGCAGTATTTTATAGACCGGCTCTAAAATTTTCAGTAGGGCCCCGGTAGGAACACGTTGCAACGTGCCCCTACCTCATCCGTTTTAAATAGAGATATTGATTTAAAGTCATTGTCATAAAAATGATATGCTTTTTAGGAATCAAACTAAACAGATATAATAACATCGCAATATATATCAGCCAGTTAATATAAGATTATGGAGGAATTTCTATGTATTACATCAGAGCAAGGCGCAATATCATTTTATTGATGGCTCTATTTTCATCCCTTTTGTTTTCCTATGGATGCGCGGGGAGGGCCGCATTGCCGCAGGCTCAATCCGTCCCCATAGGGCCTACGGCGCTGCCAGAAAATTTTGGCAGCCATGCGGAAAAAATTTCCCCCTCTGACGGCTCGCTTTTTGTTGATGAAAGGGGGGTAAGTCTTGCGTCAGACTTTAGGGGGCGCAGGATTGGAGATATTGTAACAATTATACTTCAAGAAAATATGAAAGGCGCAAAGAATGTCAAGACCTCAACTGCCAAACAGAGCAGTTTTAATCTTGGTCTCTCAGGGCTCTTTGGCTTTCATTTTAAAAAGCAGCTGGGAAAGACCTATCCTAATGAGACAATTGATCCAACAAAGGCAATTGGAGGTGATGTAAAGGACTCCTTTGACGGCAGCGGAAAGACCTCGCGCGATGCCTCGCTTACAGGGACGGTATCTGCACGAATAGTTGATGTCCTTCCAGGCGGCAGCCTTGCAATCAAGGGCACCCGCGCACTGAAGATAAACAATGAGACCCAGTATCTCACCATCTCAGGCGTTGTAAGACAGACTGATATAGGCCCTGATAATACTGTGCTATCAACAAAGATAGCAGACGCAAGGATAGAATATACTGGAAGCGGGATAATATCAGAAAAACAGACCCCTGGATGGGCGCACCGCATCCTCGGGATAATATCGCCATTTTGAGGAATTATATATCGTAAGAAACAGTTTAGCCCCCATGTATATTATGTCTTGGGTTTAGGAGGAGAAAATGAGAGCCAATTATAATTCAGTATGGTTATGCGATAAAACCGATAAAAAGAAGGCGTTATCTTATAAGGTTTTATTGTTATCTTTTTTTGCACTCTTACTGACATTATATCTTTCTCATCCCTGTTTTGCCGTAAGGATTAAGGATATTGCCCGTGTTCAGGGCATGAGGATAAATCAGCTTGTTGGCTATGGGCTTGTTGTAGGGCTTGACGGTTCAGGCGATGGAACGCAGGCAAAATTTACCCTCCAGTCTATCGCCAATATGATGGAGCGTATGGGCATAAATGTTGACCCTCAGCAGGTAAAAGTAAAAAATGCCGCCGGCGTTATGGTAACGGCAAATCTTCCTACCTTTACAAAGCCGGGCCAGCGCATAGATTGCGTTGTCTCAAGCATCGGCGATGCTAAGAGCCTTCAGGGAGGCACTCTCCTTATGACCCCTTTAAAAGGCCCTGACGGCATGGTCTATGCCATAGCCCAGGGGCCTATCAGCATAGGCGGTATTGCAGGAGGCGGAAGGGGCGCAGGAGGCGCCCAAAAGAATCACCCGACAGTAGGGCGCATCCCTAATGGGGCAGTGGTAGAGAGGACAGTGAATGTTGACCTTCAAAACAGGTCCAGCATAACCTATAGCCTCTTTTATCCTGATATTACAACAGTATCTCGCATGGCAGAGGCGATAAACGACATGCTCGGCCAAAATTTGGCCTATGCCCTTGACCCTGAATCTGTCAGGATAACCATCCCTCCTGAGTTTCAAGGCAATGTCATTGCCTTTCTCTCCCGCATAGAGTCAATAGAAGTTGACCCTGATACAAGGTCAAAGGTTGTGCTTGATGAAAGGACTGGGACAGTAGTGATGGGCGAAGGGGTAAAGATAAGGACAGTTGCCATATCTCACGGGAATTTGAGCATCCAGATAAACAGCGGAGGCAAACAACAGGGACAGCAATCCCAACAGGGGGCGCAGGCTGCTCAACAGCAAGGGGGACAACAACAGGGGAAAAAGGGAAAGGAGGCACGGCTTTTGCTTCTTAATTCAGGGCCGACCATTGGCGAATTGGTAAAGGCATTAAATGCAGTTGGAGTAACTCCTCAGGACCTTATTTCAATCCTTCAGTCAATAAAGGCAGCGGGGGCGCTTCAGGCAGAGATAGAGGTTATATAGAGGAAAACAGGAATTTTTAATGATAGCGACAGGCATAACAACAAAAGGAGATTATTATGAAGCCAGTCTCAAATCCTCTCATGGTCAAAGGGGCGTTAGAAAACAAGGGCATTGATACGTTAAAGAGGCTTTCTAAGAGCTCCGATAAAAAGGATATGGATGCACTTAAAAAGGCCTGCTCAGACTTTGAGGCAGTGTTTGTAAGGCAGCTTTTAAAAAACATGAGGCGCACTGTTATGAAGAGCGGCCTTCTTGAAGGGGGAATGAGACAGGAACTCTATCAGGAGATGTTTGATGGAGAGGTCTCAAAGGTAATTGCTGAAAGAGGGGCGTTTGGCGTCAGGGATATGCTGCTAAATTATTTTACAAGCAAATAAAAGGCAATAAAGGCAATATTTATTAATGAATATAATATTAAGGGAGGCGTCTTATGAAAGTGAAAGGGTTAAATGGTCTTCCTGATACTTTTTGGGGCTTTCTTTCAAGGCTGTCTTCCTATGCTGATTCCCTTATTGATGTCCTTGACAGGGAAAGGCTTGCCCTTATCGCCATGAATGTTATGGAAATAAATTCCCTTTCAAAGGCAAAAGATTCCCTTGCCAATAAGGTTTTAGAGGCTGAAAGGCAGCTTGCAGCGACGATAGACGGGGTGCTTCAGCGGGCGGATATAAATAAAAAGACAGGAGAAAGGTTTAAAGATTTCTATAGCCTTTTGAGCTTTAATGATTACCTGAAGTTTTCAAAATGGCTCAATTCATATAGAAAAAAGAGAAAAGAGCTGCTTTTGCTGAACATCAAAAATATGGAATGGGCAAACAGGGGAAGGTCATTTGCAAACGACCTTGCCGCAATTATGTTAGGCGCAGGGCATAATACTTGCGTAACTTATGACTCAAAAGGAAGACTCAGGGGGGCAAGGCATTGGGCATAACGAGCCTTTTAAACATAGCGAAAACTGCCCTGCTTACGCAGCAGCTTGCCATTCAGACAAAGGGCCATAATGTCGCAAACGTAAACACAGAGGGCTATTCCCGCCAGACCATTGACCTTACCACCCAGTTTCCCAACAGATCGACAATCGGCCCTCTTGGAAACGGAGTTACTGTTGACGGCATAAGAAGGGCATACGACGCCTTTATAAATAAAACGCTTAATGCAAAGATATCAGAAAGCTCTAACCTTGAGACAAAGCAATCTGCAATGAAGACCATAGAGTCCATACTCAATGAGGTTGATAAAACAGGTCTTAGCGCCCAGCTTGACCGTTTCTGGGCAGCATGGGACAATGCGGCAAACAACGCAGAGGGTGTGCCTGAGCGCTCAGTGCTTATTCAAGAGGCGGAGCTGCTTGTAAAGGAGATAAATGACAGATACAGCAATATGTTCAAACTGTCTCAGGATATAAAGCTAAATATCAAGAATGCGGTAGATGATATTAATCAGCTATCTACGCAGATAGCTGACCTCAATGTGCAGATTGTGGCTATGGAGGCAAGCGGAGGCCCTGCAAATGATTTGAGAGACCAGCGAGACCTATTGTTGAAAAAACTCTCAGGTCTTGTAGGTCTTGAATACTTTGAGACCACAAGGGGGACATACTCAATTGTCCTTGAAAACGGGCTTCAATTAGTAGAGACCGACAGATCTTGGGAGCTTTCTTATGACAATGGCAAGGTAAACTGGGTCTCAAGCAATGGGACAAAGTCAGAGCTCACCTCATCTGAGCTCTCTAAGGGGGAGCTTGGCGGCTGGATTGACATTGCCTCAAGGGTAGAGCCAAGCCCTTCTGATGTGCTTATAGGCTCTGAATATAATACTACTGGCGGAAGACAGATAAACATAAACACCAAATGGACCGATATTGATGGAGTAAACATCTGGGGCTCTTTTACCATTACGTTTTCTGGCATAGATCAGGATGGATATCCTGTTAAGGGCGCATTTACCTATGACCCCGCTGCAAACCCTGACGGCACGGTAGATGACTTTTTAAACGCCATAGAAGACGCATTTAAAGGGGTCGGGAAATCAATAAGCGCAACTATTAACTCTGAAGGAAGGCTTCAAATTACTGATAACACCCCAGGGGACTATCCAATAGCCTTTCAGATAGAAAGCATTAGCGGCGATGTGTCAGGGCTTTCTTTTGGAAAGTTTGATGGTCGTTATCCCTCAAATTACATAAATACCCTTAACAAGTGGGCGACCAACCTTATTGCGGAGGTAAATGCCCAGCACGCTCAGGGCGTCGGCCTTAATCCAATGACTGAGACTATTGGCGTATATAATGTGATAAATTCAGATGAGGCAGTAGGTTATCGTTCCTCTGGCCTTTATTTCGCTGACAGGGTGCAGGACGGACAATTTGAGATATGGCTCTATGACAGTGACGGCAATGTTATTGATTATGACCCATCCACCCCTGAGGTAAATGACCCTTTTGTCATAGAGGTAAAGGCTGATACCACTTCTGTTGACGATATAAAAGATGCAATAAACAACATACAGGGGCTTACCGCAAAGATAGTGGATGGGCATCTTACTGTCGGCATTGATACCACAAGCTCTATTGCCGGTTTTGCCTTTGGGCGCGATACATCAAACGCCCTGCTTGCGCTCGGGCTTAACGCCTTTTTTGAGGGAGTAGATGCCGAGAGCATTGATTTTAACTCACGTCTTAAAGACGACCCATCCCTGATAGCTCTCGGGCAGATAGAGGAAAGAGGCGCATCTATTATAACAGGCGAAAAGGCCCTCTCTGATGCAGAAAGGCCCCTTGGAATAGACATACGCTCAGGGACATTCTCCGTAACATTATATGACCAAAATGGTATTATAAAGGACACTGAAAAAATAAGCATTGACCCGCAATACGACACTATCCACAGCGTAATTGAAAAGCTCAATGCAGTTGACGGGATATATGCTGAGATAGACAACGGGAAGCTAAAAATAACAAAGACCTCAGACGATATTGACTATATCACATTTGACAATGATGTTA
>JALWQB010000059.1 GCA_026994795.1 Deltaproteobacteria bacterium | reverse complement strand
TCTTTCGTATCGGCACTACTGTAAGCGCAAACCTTAAAAGGCGTCCGTTTTTGCACCGCACCTCTCAGCTCCTTTCAATCAAGTATCTTTATCCCTTTGCAAAATATATCCTCGTGCCATCTATTGGAGCAAAAGAAGATATTATACAGCTTGCCCCATTATTAAAAGACAAGGTAAAGGCAGTAAAAAGCCCTGTTATCACAGATGAGCTATTAAAGATGGCAGATGAGCCTGTTTCGCACAGGTGGCTCAATCCCAAAAACTCCCCAATAATACTTGGTATTGGCGAGCTTTGCTTTAGAAAAGACTTTGAGACATTGATAAGGGCCTTTGCCATTGTCAAAAAAGAGGGTCTGGATGCACGGCTTATAATACTTGGAAAGGGTAGATACCTTGATAGGCTCAATGCCCTCTCAGCCCGCCTTGGTCTTGATGACTATATTGATATTGCAGGATTTGTAAGGAATCCAATGCCATTTTTAAAGGCTGCTGACTGCTTCTGCCTTACCTCACGGTGCGAGGGTATGCCGGTTGCATTGATTGAGGCGATGGCGCTGGGTAAGACTGTAGTGGCTACTAATTGCCCGAGCGGGCCTTATGAGCTCCTTATGGGCGGAAAATACGGACACCTGTGCCCTGTCGGTGATTACAAAATGGTGGCAGAGGCAATAAAAAAGGCTATTTCCTCGCCTCTTCACCCCGACATTGTAAGAGAGGCGGTTAAGGGCTATAGCCTCCACAATGCTGTTGAGGACTATTTAAGATGGATAGATTAAAGATAGATAAATAAAAAATATGAGCTTTAAAATTATTAACGAGATAATTCCTGATGGGTCATCAAGGCGATTTTTAAGGGTTAAAGGAGATAATGGCGATAACCTTATACTTATAAGGCCATCTAATGACTCAGGTGGGATGAGGGAGCAAGAGGCGTTTTTCAACATCGGATCTCACCTTTACAGGAAAGGGGTAAGAGTACCCAGAATCCATTTATATGACAGGGCATCAGGGGAGATACTGGTAGATGACCTTGGAGATTTAAGGTTTTATAACATTATATCAGGTCTTTCATGCCATGCCGATATTATAAGTTATTATAAGAGGGCAATTAAACTCTTGTTCATGTTTCAGACAAGGGCGACAAGCGGGTTTGACATCAGGTGGTGTTGCGGCAGCTGGCTCTATGACAGCGAGTTTTCTTTTGAGCGTGAGGCGCTATATTTTGCCCGCTATTTTTTAAAAGAAATCGCTAAGATTGATATAGACAGCGATTCAGCCGTTAAAAAAGGGCTCTATTCCCTCTGCAGGCGTGTTGATTTATTTTCATATAGGGGCTGGCTTATCCACAGAGACTTTCAATCTCGCAATATAATGTCAGTTGGCCAATCGCTTTATATTATTGACTTTCAGGGCGCAATGGTAGGTCCGCTTTTTTATGACATCGCATCACTGCTCCATGACCCGTATATAAGGCTTCCATACAGCATAAAGACAGGGCTTTTTGAATATTACCTTGAAAAGATAATGAGATATATTCCCCTTGATAGGGAAATGACGCAATGCGCAAGAAAAGAGTTTGAGATTATATCAATATTAAGGATTATGCAGGCAATTGGGGCATACGGCTTCTTGTCTCAGGAGAAAAAAAAGCCCTTTTTTAAACAATTCATCCCGATAGCCCTTGAGATACTGGATGAGATTTTAACAAATTGTAGCGTCCCATTATATGAGCTGGAATGGTTAGGCCCATATTTATAATCTGGTTGAAAATTATGGTAATAATTTTATAATATAACTAGTGTCCATCCAAAAATTACTAATTTTAGATGAATATTATTTAATAATCTTAATATTTCATAGGTAATTAGTATTTATTTGAGCAAAAAGCCAC
>JALWQB010000058.1 GCA_026994795.1 Deltaproteobacteria bacterium | reverse complement strand
GTAGTAAATCAAGGCAGCGCAAGCGCATCAGAAATAGTTGCAGGCGCATTACAAGACCATAAGAGGGCGATTATTATTGGGGAGCAGACATTTGGAAAGGGCTCTGTTCAGACAGTTATCCCACTTGAAGATGGGGCGGCGGTAAGGCTCACTACAGCGCTATATTATACCCCAAATGGGCGTTCAATTCAGGCAAAGGGCATAGAGCCTGACATTGTTGTCCCATTTGTCCAGATGGATAAGGCCCAAAAGGAAAAAGACGGGGAGGCAGGTCATTTTGTAAAGGAAAAGGACCTTGAGGGCCATCTTCCAAACATAGAAGAGCTTGAAAAGATGGATGTTGAGAAGGAAGACGGCAATAAAAATAAAGATACAAAAGGCACAAAATTATATGACGATAATGGCAAAGATAAAAGCCTAAAGACCTCTAAAGATACTGATAAGTCTCCTAAAACAGATAATGGCAGCAGTAATGGTAAATCAGCGAAAGATGATGAGATAAAGAGGCTTATGGCAGATAATCAGATAGAAGAGGCATTGAGGATATTAAAGGCATGGAACATATTTAAGGCATCTATGAAATAAGCGATACAAGTGCGGAAGAAAAAAGGCTCTAATAGATATAAAAAGGGGAAGAGCAGGAAGGTCATTCTCTTTCCCCTTATATTATTTTTTATTATTTTAGGTACGATATCGATTCTTTTGTTGTCAACGCCAGGAAGAAGCTGGCGTTTAAACCTTGCCTCAATTGATTTTGAGGAATTTCATAAAAAGGGGATTCTCCCGCCGCAAGATGTTCAGCCACAGGTAGAGGATAAAGAGAAATCAAAAGATAAAGTTACCCCAAAAGCACATCCCATAGTGTCTCCCCCGCCTGCTATCATTCCAAAGGTATCTATTATCATTGACGATATGGGCTATCATAAGACATTAGATAAAAAGTTTATCCTCCTTGACCAACCCCTTTCCTTTGCCTTTCTCCCTTATGGTCCATTTTCCAAGGCACATGCCCTGCTTGCACACAAGAATCAAAAAGATGTCCTGCTCCATATACCAATGGAGCCTGTAGAAAAGAATATAAACCCGGGCCCCGGACTGCTATGTTTGTCTATGTCATCAAAGGAAATCTTGGACATTTTAAGGGATGAATTAAGGGCAATACCCTATATTATTGGCGCAAATAATCACATGGGGTCATTATTTACAACAAATAGGCGGGCAATGGATACAGTGCTCCTTGAACTTAAAAGGCATAATTTATTTTTTGTTGACAGCAGAACTACTAAAGACTCTATCGCATATTTAGAGGCCATATCCATTGGCATCCCTGCCTTAAATCGTAATGTGTTTATAGATTATAAAAATAGTAAAAAAATTATACAAAAGGAGCTTGAAAGATTAGTAAATATCGCCAAGAAAAAGGGGTTTGCGGTAGGCATAGGGCATCCATTTGATAATACTTTTAAAATACTTCAAAATAAGCTCCCAATAATTAAAAAAGAGATTGAGCTTGTGCCAATTAGCAGACTCATACTGCACAAAACATTTTAGTTTTGATGGGATAGATAATTTTGAGAGCCTTAAATAAAATATTCTTTTAACATCAATTAGTTATTCAGCTCCTGTAGTCTGCGTTTATTGAGATGTATTCCTTTGTAAGGTCTGTTGTCAGCATTGAAAAGCGCCCGTCTCCGAGACCCAACGACAATGTGATTGAAAACGCCTTTTTTTTCATTACCTCTTTTGCCTCTTGTTCCCTTCCTGTATAGAGCCCATTTTTTACAAGCAAGACCTCATCCAGCTTTATACAAAGAGACTCCTCTCTCATGGATGCCCCTGTCTTTCCCGCCGCTGCAACTATACGCCCCCAGTTGGGGTCTTCTCCAAAGAGGGCGGTCT
>JALWQB010000057.1 GCA_026994795.1 Deltaproteobacteria bacterium | reverse complement strand
ACCCCCTCTATCCCCTCTAAAACCTCTATAACCTATACCCCCTCTATCCCCTCTATCCCCTCTAAAACCTCTATAACCTATAGAGCCTCTATCCCCTCTACACCCTCTATCCCCTCTACACCCTCTATCCCCTCTACACCCTCTACAGCCTCTATTTATTATCCTCATACCAGTCCCATCTCCCTTAAATATGTCTTTGTTGCCTCATAAGCGTCAAATGGCCTTACAGCCTCTTTTAATGACTGTGGTTCAGGCGGATTGGCTAAAAGCCTTAATATAGCCTCTGAAAGGGCATTATGGTCATCTATTGGCACAAGCGGGCCGAACTTCCCATCCTGGAGTATCTCCCTTGGCCCTGTTGGACAATCTGTTGAGACCACGGGGATACCAAGAGAAAGCGCCTCTATAAGGACATTAGGAGAGCCTTCCCACCTTGAAGATAACACAAAGCAAGAGGCAAGTCTCAGATAAGAAAAGGGGTTTTTGCTGTAACCTATGAGAAACGCCCTGTCTTCAACGCCTAATTCGCTTATCAGTTTATTAAGCGCCTTCCGTTCCTTGCCCTCACCAATTATTACAAGGCAGGCATCATGCCTTTTATGATATACGATTTTGAATGAGCGGATAAGGGTTGAAAACCCCTTCTGCCTTGCAAGTCTTCCTATCCCCACTATAACATGCCTATATCTTTTAAAGATCTCCCTGTGAGAGCTATCAGGAATGGGCAAAAGGGACATATCGCGGATGCGTCTGGATACTGTGGGGTTTGGAAGACATCTTACCTTATCTTCACCTATGGAGGTTGCCTCAAGTATATCCTGTCTTACCCTTTCAGAGTTCGCTATTATCAAAGACGCCCTTTTATATGAGTATTGCATGAGGGCTCTTCTTATTGTCCTCTTTAATGGATTGCGCCTTTTAAGGGCTGTCATAACAGGCATTCCAACCCTTATAACTATCCTCGTACGCCCGCTGTTCAAAGAATTTGCAAGCGTAAGCGGGGCATTGACCCTCTCACGATTCGTCAAAATGACATCAGGCTGCCACTCTCTTAAATAATCCAACAGCCTCATATAAAGCCCCATAAGAGAACGGGCGCTAAGATTGATGACCCTTACCCTCTTATCTAAAAATGGTAACTCTAACATATTAGGATTATTAAGGATAAGATGGACACTTCCCAAAATTTCCGATGAAGCGTTCATTAGATTCAGCATCACATTGCTTATGCCGCCACGGCCTCCCCTGAAGCCGATAAAGGCAAGTTTACTGCGCTTCTGCAATGACATCTCTAATTGGCTCAAAGACCTGCGGGAATAAGTCGCAAAGCTCTTTAAGGAGCATAAGCATAATCTGTCTCATAGAGGGGTCTGCCGCCCGTGATGTCCTTAATTTCATAATATGCGCCCACTCTGATAGAGTGGCGTTTACTATAATCTCAGTCTTTGTAGAGTTTGGAAGCACTGTCCTTGCTGCCTGCGGAGAGCTTGTCTTTAAAAGCTCCATATATGCCCTCTCCGCCTCCTCCATCTGAGACCTCCATACCTCAAACTCCTCTGTGCCCTCCTTAAAGAAACAGGGCATTATAAACTGAACGCCTCCGCCAAACTTGTCCTCTCCATACCTACAATATCTCTGAGATTCCTGAAGATAAGACGCCACTCTATGACGCACAAGCTCATGTGTTACTGCCCTGTTTACTGTAAATTTTACCATTAGGGGCCTATGACGTATAAAAAGCTCTATTGAAAGCCCATTTATCTCTCTGGGAGTTAATTGCGCTACCTTAACGCTATCAGGCTCAATCCATCCGTGTCCTGGCGTAAGGTCTTCATAAAGTATCGGATATTTCCTCGTAAGATGCCCCAGAATAGCCTTTGCCACCTTTTGCTCAGGCATTGAACGGGCAATATCCCTAAAAGAACGAGGATTTCCTGATATGAGATATCTTTTTTTGCTTAACTTATCAATATTATGAAATTTTGGATTTTTATCAAAAAATTTATACATTATGACATCGCTATCAACTGTAACCTCAAAGCAAAAATGCCCCATCTCAAGCACAGACTCATGTCCCCTCTTTATAATGTTGGAGATAAAGGGTACTGCTGACTTGCCTGTTATCTTATCCTCGCTCTTATAACATATCCTCCCTGCCCTCTCTATCTGCTCCAATACCCTTTCTTCCAAAAAGTATTTATCAAGCACCTCAAATGACGGCTCAACTATCTTCATAATAAATCCCCTTTACAGCCATTTTTATATACTTTTATGTAGTCTAAAATCTGATGTAATACCTCTTCAATGTCCTTATCGGTAGTATCAATTATAATAGCATTTTTTGCGGGCATTAATGGGGCGATCTTCCGCTCAGAATCCAATTTATCTCTCTTTTTTATTTGATACAATATAGTTTCATATAACACTGTTTCACCTTTAATGGCAAGCTGTTTTTGCCTCCTTTTTGCCCTCTCCTCAGGCGTTGCGGTTATAAAAAACTTAAAATGCGCATCAGGGAATACAACAGTGCCCATATCACGGCCTTCTGCCACTATAGGCATATTTTGTCCGATTTTTCTCTGTAGCCCTGTAAGGCGTTGCCTTATACAGGCTATCTTTGATACATTAGAGGCCAACATATCTATCTCTGGGGTTCTTATTAAGTCTGAGATATCTCTTCCGTTTAATAAAACTCTTTGATTTTTAAATTCTATAAAAACTGATTTAATCGCCCTGTTTAGCGCCTCTTCATCGTCAATATCTATATCTTGCTCTTTTAACCACAGGGCCACGCTGCGATACATCGCCCCTGTATCCAGATACTGTATGCCAAGCCTCTTGGCCAAAAGCCTTGATATAGTGCTCTTTCCAGACCCTGCTGGGCCATCTATGGCTATTATAAGATGCTCCATCTGCTCAAATCTCCTCATCTGCCAAAATTTAATAGCTAATCCATATAATACCACCTAAATCCCGCACGGCAAAAGTGTAAATAATCCCCTTTTTTATCTTGACTAAATCTATTTTTTAAACCATTTTCTCATTATGGCCTATAAAAATCTGCAAGAATTTATAAAGGCATTGGAAGAAAAAGGGGAGCTGGTCAGGATAAGGCAAGAGGTAAGCCCTTATCTTGAGATAACAGAGATTACAGACAGGGTATGCAAGAAATACGGGCCAGCCATCTTATTTGAGCGTGTAAAGGGCTCAAGGCTGCCTGTCTTGATGAATGCATTTGGCTCAATGAGGCGTATGTCTTTAGCCCTTGAGGTAGATAGCCTTGATGCCCTTTCTGAAGAGGTGCTTTATTTTCTTGAGGCAGAGGCGCCTAATACGCTCATAAAAAAGCTCAAGCTTATTCCAAAATTGAAGAGGCTCAACAATGCAATGCCAAGGATTGTAAAGAGGGCAAGGTGTCAGGAGCGCGTACTTAAGGGAGACGATGTTGACCTGAGGCTCCTGCCCATTCTTCACTGCTGGCCAAAGGATGGAGGCCCTTTTATCACCCTTCCCCTTGTATTTACAAAAGATATTATTACAGGCAAGAGAAATGTCGGCATGTACAGGATGCAGGTATTTGACAAAAATACCACAGGGATGCACTGGCATACGCACAAAGACGGGGCAAATCACTACAGGACCGCTGAAAGGGAGGGGAAAAGGCTCCCTGTCGCCGTGTCAATAGGCCCTGACCCTGCTATGACATACGCTGCGACTGCGCCTTTACCGCCTGATATTGATGAGGTCATTTTTGCGGGCTTTCTTCGTGAGGCTCCTGTTGAACTGGTAAAATGCCTTACTGTGCCCCTTGATGTGCCTGCAAATTCTCAGATCGTGCTTGAGGGCTATGTCGCCCCCTATGAGAGGAGGGTGGAAGGCCCTTTCGGCGATCATACGGGTTATTATTCGCTTGAAGACGAATATCCCGTCTTTCACATAACCTGTATGACTATGAGGAAAGACGCCATATATCCTGCAACCATAGTGGGTAAGCCGCCTCAAGAGGATTGTTATATGGCAAAGGCGACAGAGAGGCTCTTTTTGCCTATTATAAAAAAGGCGCTTCCTGAGATACAGGATATAAACCTCCCCCTTGAGGGGGTGTTTCACAACCTTGCATTTGTCTCAATAGATAAGCGTTATCCCGGACATGCCAGAAAGGTGATAAGCGCCCTGTGGGGGCTTGGGCAAATGATGTTTTCAAAGATAATATGCGTCTTTGATAAGGAGGTAAATGTCCAGAATCTCAGCGAGGTATTGTGGAGGCTTGGAAATAATATAGACCCTAAGAGGGATATTATGTTTGTTGAAGGCCCTGTTGACGCCCTTGACCATGCCTCAAACCTCTCCCATTACGGCAGCAAGATGGGCATAGATTGCACAAGAAAGTGGCCAGAAGAAGGGTTTGAGAGAAGGTGGCCTGATGTTATAGAGATGGATGAGAAGATAAAGAAAAAAATAGATATCTTATGGCCTGAGCTTGGGTTATGATGACTTAAGACGATATATCCCCTTATTTGCCTACAACTTCCCTTGAAAAGCCAGAAATTCCCTTAAACCTTATTTTTGCCCCCTTTCGCTGTTCAGGATTCAGATTGAATTATATCATAATAAAGCCCTTCATACCTGTTTGCTACCTTATCCCATGTATATTTTTCATATATTTCCCTTATAGCATTCTTTTGCATTGATATGACGGCATTTTTATCTTTATTATACAAATTAAGGGCCTTTATAATTGCATTAAAGAGCGCTGTCTTAGAGTGCTCTTTATATCCTATGCCATTATAGCCGTCTTTTACCTTTACGAGCCCGCCCGTAAGCCTTACTACAGGGATATTGCCATATAGCTGCGCTATAAGGTCTGTAAGGCCGCAAGGCTCATAATATGATGGAATTATAAAAAAATCACCTGCTGCATATATAAGCTGCGCCATATCTTCATTATAGCCCAGAATGACCTTCATCCTTCCTTTAAGTATGTCCTTTTGCGCAAGTGAATTAAGCCTCCATTCAAGGCTCTCTTCTCCTGTGCCAAGCATTATAATACGAAAATCAAGTTCAGATTGGGCGAGCATCTCAAGGGCGTCGCAAAGGCAATCTATGCCTTTTTGCCTTGTAAGGCGTCCTATAAATGTGAGTAAAGGGCGGTCAATATCCCTTAAAAACGGCTCATCCATTGTGGAATATAGATATGACTTTGCCTCCACCTTTCCCATTATATTGCCAAGCAATGGGTCAATTGGAGACCTGACCCCAAACCTTGACAATAAAGACGCCCTATATGCGGATGGCTCTATGCCATTCGTAATGCCTGTAAGCAAAACCCCTCTCTCCTTTAAGGCATGGCCAAGCCCGCCGGTAATCCTGTCAAGCTCGGTATGCTGAAGCTCTTTTGCATAATTTTCGCTTACTGTATTTATTGAGGCATAGGGGCTGCATGCCAGAAATGGGTCAAACGCCCCATTTAATAAGGAGCTATTTATTACCCGCCAAGGAAGATGGGTTATAGCCTTTGCGAACGGGAGGTCTCTAACCTCTTGATGATAGCCCATGCCGGCATTATGGATGGTTACAAGACAGGACGTCCTGTTGAAAAAGTGCCTTAACCCTTCATTTTCTCTCATAATTGCAGGCAAAATTGCCGTATGCCCATCATGACAGTGGATTATATCAGGAGAGAGCCTATTTGATATTCCGTATAAAAGCATCGCCTTTTGAAGCAATACATTCATGGCAAAGTAATCAATATGGCCTGTCCCCTTTTGAACTGAAGGGTTTTTCTGGGCATCAAGATGAGTATAGGCATATATCCCGTTTTTTTCGCTAAAACGTCCTGATTCTATCAGGATAATATTGACCCCATTAACCTCCTTATGCCAAAAGCCTGCCTCCTCTCTCCTCTCTTCATAGGCGTAATTCATATCTATATTGAACCTTAACGACATGGCGTTAAAGCCCATATCCTCAGGTGATATAAAGCCGTATCGCGGGATGAACACATTAACATCATGTCCATTTCTTGAAAGATTTTCAGATAAATACCTGCATACATCCTTTACGCCGCCAACGCCGCATATACCCTCATATTCCCTTGCCGCCATCCAGATATTTAATCTATCAGGATTATAAGGCTTATCATCAGTTTCTTTGGATATCTCTTTTAAAACCATATTCCCCTCATTAAACTCATTAAATTTAAAAATATAGAACCTGCGGCCTTTTATATACAGGGTGAGTAACTATTGATACATCAATATCATATACCTCTTTTAACCTTTCAGGGATAAAGACGGTATTTATGTCTCCGTCTAATACCACCCTTCCCCCCTTTAAAAATATAAACCTATCACAAAACAGGGCGGCAAGATTTATATCATGTATAATGCTTAATACAGTTGAGCCATTATCCCTGTTTAATCTCTTAAAAAGCCTAAATATCATCATTTTTTTAGCTATATCTAAATTAGCTGTAGCCTCATCCAAAAGAAATATCCGTGGCCGCTGGCATATTGCCTTACTAATATGAAGAAGCTGTCTCTCGCCTCCGGAAAGGGCATTGGCAAACTTTTTTTCAAGGTGGCTTATATTGGACATATCCATGGCCTCTTTTGCCATCTCTTTATCCCTATCCGAATATGATACATTAAATACCCCTTTTTTCTGGTGTGGATAACGCCCCATTAAGACAATATGTATCCCTTCTATCGGAAATTCTATTGTCGTATTCTGCGGCACTACGCCTATCTCCTTTGCTATCTCTCTGCCCTTTAATCTTGATATATCAAAAGAATCTAATTTGGCCTCCCCTTCATCAGGCTCAATTACGCCGCTTATAACCCGTAAAAGAGTCGTCTTGCCAGAGCCATTGGGCCCGAGTACGCCCACAAATTCACCCTGTTGGACGGAAAAAGAAATGCCTTTTAATACATCCTTTTTCCCGTATCCTGCCCTTATATTCCTTAAATAAAGCATCTGTATCAGCAAAATTTAGGTTTTATTCCATCTAAGAGTAGATACAACGCATAGGGTTACTTGCCGCTGTGGAACGCCAGCGGAACAGCGGTCAAGTTGACCCGTTTGGTAGGCCCGGCATGGGTATGGGCTCATGGGGTGAAAGTCCCCTGTATGAGCCACACAACCGACAGGTACCCGATTTAGCGAATAATATATTTTATTTCAAGTGGATACATCCATTTTAAACACTTTGTCATGAATGTCTACGTTCTCCAAACTTTTAATATCCCCTCTGATCTTCTGAACCAATACTTCAAAATCTGAATCGCATGACAAAGAATAATAATCTTTTGCTTCCCATAATTCTTGTAATATATGATCTGCCTCTTTAATCTCAATATCTTCCTTTCTATTCATTGATTATCTCCTGTGGTGTACATATTGTCGGAACTACCAAACCTTCATCAAAAGAAATTTTCTGCAATTTTCGTATAAAGTGAGCGTTAGCTAAGTGCCTACAATTCCACGTTAAAAGAAAACCCATTTGATAATGTGCTGCTATGGCAACATGTAACGCTGCCTATTCCGATGAAAGTGGCCGGCGATTCCGATTTAAACCGGCCACTTTTTTTCTTGTATCAGCACAGCTCATCCAATTTTTACATGGTGGCCATTTTGAGTCAAGTTTTTCTTTTTTTTCACGCTGTGAACCTCCTTTCAATTTTAGTCTATATGCGTTGTGCACCACCCTGTCCATTATTGCATCTGCCAGGGTAGGATCCTCAAATCTTGCATGCCATTCGCTTACGGGAAGCTGGG
>JALWQB010000056.1 GCA_026994795.1 Deltaproteobacteria bacterium | reverse complement strand
CCACTATACACTTCTCCACTGTTGGACATTCTTTAAGGGCTTCGTCTGCATTTGGTTTGAGAGGAATAACCCTCCCTGCCCTGAGAACTGCATCTGCCGTAATAAGTACCTTTGCCTTGCAGTCCTGAATCCTGTTTTGAAGGCTTTGGGCGCTGAAGCCAGCAAAGACGACACTGTGCATTGCACCAATTCTTGCACATGCGAGCATGGCAATGGGAAGCTCCGGGATCATTGGAAGATAAATCGAAACCCGGTCGCCCTTCTTTACACCGTGTTTCTTCAGTACATTTGCAAACCTGCAAACCTCCGTATGGAGCATCTGGTAGGTGTACACCTTTACATCTTCATCAGGCTCGCCCTGCCAAATAATGGCTGCCTTGTTCCGTCTTCCATCCTCCAGATGCCTGTCAAGACAGTTATAGGAGGCATTCAACTTTCCACCTATGAACCACTCGATCTTTGGCTTGTGAAAATCATACCTTACTACCGTCCTCCACTTTCTGTCCCAAGAAATGAGTTCCTCGGCCCTTTTGCTCCAAAAGGAAGCAGGATCCTCCATGGATTTTTTGTAGTGTTCCCTGTATTCCTTCATGCTCTTGACGTGAGCCGTCATCTGGGCCTTGCGAGAGGGACGAAACACACGCTGTTCAGACAACAAACTTTCAATCTTTCCACTTTCAGCCATGATATCACTCTCCCTTCGGTTTTTTGGTGAACCCCTTAAAAAATTGAACAATTATTCATTGTAATCATTGTTGTGTCAAGATATTATTTTATAAAAATTATTATTTAATTTTAGCAAGTTAAGATTTTTTTAATATGGATATATAAAAAATAGTCTAAACAAAAGCCTTTATAAATTTGTTACTTTTTTCTCAAAATAAAAAGGGTCCCCCAATACGAAAAGGTGGACCCTTTGAATAGTCTAAACAAAAGCCTTTATAAATTTGTTACTTTTTTCTCAAAATAAAAAGGGTCCCCCAATACGAAAAGGTGGACCCTTTGAAAAGAATTATCTAAATTTGGAAATATCAAGAAAGTATCTTTTTTCTAGGTATTGTACCCAGGCCGATCAATCCTATGCCCATCAATATGAATGTTGCCGGCTCGGGAACAGGCGTAGGCGCTGTTACTTCCAGGTGATCATTGGCACAGCTGGGAGCCCAATGCATGGTGACATATTTTCCAAGTCCCCAGTCTTCGCCAAAAAGCTCACGCGAAAGCCTGGCCTCTATGAAGTACCTCGGAGCGCCTGAATCAACTGTGCCATATACCAATGAAATCTTGGATTGGTCATTTGAAACAAGATCCCCTCCAGTCATCAATGTTACTCCACCATCACCGTCCCAAGCACTGGCACCTGTCTCCCATTCATTTGCTTTATATAGGGCATGATTTATAAAATTCGTCCTTGAACTGACATTGAGAGTCAGGCCATACTGGTAGTTTGTACTTATGATTTCTGAACCATTTGGCAAATGATCGGTAAATAAAAAGGCAATATCTCCAGGGATATAAGAATCTTTTCCATCTTCGGGAAAACCTGTAACTATGCCAAGATAGAGATATTCGTCGGTAAGATATAGATATGCTGCCTCTGCATCATAATCCTGCCCCCCAAATCCCGGTTCAACATAGCCACTGTCACCCACTCCGTCTTCAAGTGAATAATATATCCTTTTACCATCCAAGATCGTGCTTCCCCTTTCTTGAGTCCCAACGCTTCCACTATTTGTAGAAGTGGAATCCCCGGGTATCCAGTGGCCGTTTTCTGGGGCAATACCCCAGTCTGAATAGCTGCCATCGATTTCAAATTCAAAGGCCAATAGTGGACTGTTAGGGAATAACAAGCACACACAAAGTAAGACCAAAATTATTTTTTTCATTTGACATGCACTCTCATATTTTTTTATTGA
>JALWQB010000055.1 GCA_026994795.1 Deltaproteobacteria bacterium | reverse complement strand
CCTGTCTATAATCCCTTTGACGTTCTGCTATTTCTTGCCAAGAATAAGGAGTATCGTCCTTATTGGTGGGGGACAGGAAACCCTAATTTTCTCATAGAGCTTCTCAAGTGCCAGCCCAGATATCTTCCTGACCTTGAAAACTGCATAGTAGATGACCTTGCGCTTGACGCCTTTGATGTTGATCACATAGACATTGCCACCCTTCTCTGGCAGACGGGATATCTTACATTTGATAAAAAGCTTGAGAAGTTAGGCACAATATTTTATAAGTTCAAGGTACCTAATCGTGAGATACAGATGTCACTCAATAGCCTGTTTCTGGATTATCTGACTAACCTTAAAAAGAAGAGCCTTATTTTCCGTTCTGAATTGTATGATTGTCTTATACAGGGTAACATGGAGTTGTTTAAGGATATACTGCATCGTCTCTTTGCCTCTATTCCCTACCATAATTATGCGAAAAGCATTATTCAGAACTATGAAGGGTATTATGCATCAGTAATCTATGCCTACATTGCCTCTCTTGGCCTTAAGCTTATACCTGAGGATGTTAGTAACAAAGGCCGTGTGGATATGACTGTTTTTGTAGACGGGAAGGTGTATCTCATTGAGTTCAAAGTGGATTCTTCTGATTCTGCCCTTGAGCAGATAAAACAGAAGAAAGATTATGAAAAGTATCTCGCATCTCATCAAAGCATTTATTTAGTAGGTATAGAATTTAGCTCAGAAGAGAAAAATATAGTTGGATTTGAGTGGGAGAAAGTAGAAAGGACTGAGTATGAGGAGGTATGTAAAGGGGATGAGGGTTGCCAGAAGGGCGCTTGGTTAATTGATTGGTTTTAAGGCAAAAAAGCAAAAAATTGGGATGTAGTGATATGAGATTTGGTATTGTTTTTATTTCTCCTCATGTTTCTTTTTAAACACTTTCAAGTAATTTAAAATATTCATCTCGATTAATACCGGCAGTTTTTAAATTATTTCTGATTAAAGAAACAGGAATTTCATTATATGTAGGGATGACAATAGGACGAGATACGCCCTCTTTCACATAAGAACGGTGACTTCCAGATTGCCTAACAAATCGAAAACCGGCCATTAATATAACTTTTTCCAATCTTTTCCAGTGAATAGGAGTAATTTTGGGCATCTTATGCTGCCAGCTCAACCTGTTGTTTTTCTAATAAAATCCATGGGGGACTGATTAACTCATTGACATCTCTTCTGCGGTAGCCACATTCCTCAAGAATATCATTCAAGGTTCCTATCTCTTTTGCAGTAGCAATAAAGAGGTCAATGGCTTCTTTTACTGCCCATTTTGCTTCTTCAGGAGTTTTTCCCGAACTCATTACATCTAATGGCATGGCATGAGCTATATACTGGTTACCTTCTTTCCATATTTGTACTGTGTAGTCTATATTCATGATTTCACCTCTTGATTTTTATGAAGTCTTTTTTAATTATTGCCTATTTTGAGAAAACAAAAGGAGTTTGTCAAGTCCATACGGTAGAGAAAAAACAGAAAAAGAAAAAAGGACCCCCACTTTTTGTTAAGTGGTGGAGTAGCATTTGTTATTTATCATAAGAAGGGATTTGATTGAACATGGAGGTGAGTAGCCATGACAATGGCGAGGGCAAGTATTGTATCATTGGAAGAGACGCAGTGGTATCATTGTGTGAGCAGGTGTGTGAGAAGGGCATTTTTGTGCGGTAGAGATGAAGCAACAGGGAAGGATTTTTCCCACAGGCGTGGGTGGATAGCGGAGAGGATAAAGGCCCTTAGGGGTTGTTAAAAAATAACTGTTATAACTCAACAGAGGGAAAGATTGTATAGTTCCACTCCCCATGGAAATCGTGTCTATCAAGCTGTACTTTTTTCAACTCTTGATCCGTAACCTTGATGCCTTTTTCATATTTATTTGTATCAAG
>JALWQB010000054.1 GCA_026994795.1 Deltaproteobacteria bacterium | reverse complement strand
CTCAAATACATGCAGGTAGTCTATAACCTAAAGCTCTCTACCCCATTCCCCCTTATTGTCCACATTGAGACAACCAATAAGTGTAACCTTCATTGCAGGATGTGCCAGCATCCTGATATGAAAAGGGCGCCAATGGATATCCCTGATAAACTTGCAATAAAGGCCATTGACGAGTGCGCTTCTCTGAGGGCATCGTGGTTTTTACACTTTTTCTTCTTTGGAGAGCCTTTTTTAAATAAAAAGACCATTGATTACATGTATTATGCAAGGGAAATGGGCATTGAGAACATATCTGTTACCACCAATTTTACAACAATATCCCCAAAAGAGCTAAAGGCGCTGGTAGAGCTTCCCCTAACCTCAATAACAATATCATTTGAGGGCATCAGCAAAGAGCGATATAAGGCCATAAGGGGGCGGGATTATTATTTAACAGTTAAAAAAAACATAGAAGACCTTATACAGTATAAAAAGGCGTTAAAGAGCGATGCCCCATGGATTACAATTACCTATGTGAGGACAGATGAGACTGACGAGGAGATAGAAGAGTTTAAAAGGGAGTGGAGAGAAAAGGTAAATGCCATACATATAAGCCCTCAGTTTGATTATCTTGGACGCTCTCAACTGTCAAGACAAAGGTCTAAGGCCCAGATAAACAGTGAGCGCATACTTGAGCGAGACCCTGAGAGGAGGCAGCCGTGTCGACAACTGTGGCTCAGGCTTGTTGTCATGTCAAATGGCGAGATAGTGCCATGCAGTCAGAATATGGATGGAGAGCTCTCCCTTGGAAACATTAAGGATATGACGCTTCATGAGGCATGGACAGGAGAGAGGCTCAATCAGCTCAGGATGCAACACATTATGAATAAGTATGATGAAGATTGCGTGTGCAAAAGGTGTATTGACTGGGACTGGAGCGGAAGGGTTGATAAGAGGCCAAGGCTCTTATAGGCTCTATTTAGAGATAAAAGATGTATGGACGCTATAATGGATGATATAAAGGCCATAAATGCCATAAAGACTATAAAACTAAATAACTGCCCTGTATGTAGCACCTCTACGCAAGATGCCCATTATATAGCGTCTGATGCAATAGAGTTAAATGGGCTTGAATATCCATATACAGTCAATGTCTGTAAATACTGCGGCATTATGTTCAGTAAAGAACGTGGCATAGCCCCTGACCTTTACAGCCCAGCACAGGACATTGAAAAAAGGCACAGGCACCAAAACATTATGCCTAAAAGCGATACAGATGCGCATTTAATGGGGCAAAGGGATATAACAGTATCTTATAAAGATATCTGGAACTATCAAAAGAGGCTCACGCAGGCAGAAGAGATATTGGAAGAGATTGTTTCATATTTAGATAAGACATCAGGGAGCCCCTCTTTCTCTTATCTTGAGATAGGCTCATCTGATGCCTCTCTTTTTTTACTCCTTTGCTCTCTAATCTTAAGGCAAGGGCTTGATATAACGCCCATTCCAACACTCATTGAAAAGAGTGGCGCATCAAATTACCTATCTTCCATAACATCAATCAATGGCCTTAAGATTGACAAGATAACAGTAATAGCAGATGACTTTCTTGCTGATGCCGTCAGCTTACAGGATGGGCGCTTTGACATAGCGGTATTTTCCCACTCTCTTGAGCACTTTTTAAGGCCAGCCCTTGCCTTAAAAAAGGCATACAGGGCATTAAAGGAGGGGGGGCTATTGTTTATTGAGGTCCCTGATGGCATGAGGACAGACAGAAGCCTTGCAACCCCACTTGGATACTATCATGTGGTAAACTTTAACCTCTTAAACCTTTGCTGGCTTGTTGAAAAAGAGGGGTTTAAGCTAAAACAAATAACCATTAGAGACAACTACCCAGGGATAAGGCTTATTGCCATTAAAAGGGCTGCTATGCAGGACGTTATGGATAGCCCAGTCTCTTTGAGCTATCTCTGGACAATGGATGCCATAAGGCAGTGGGAGCTTTCGTGTGAGGCAGTAAAAAAAAGATTAAAAGAAGCATTAAGGGACATGGAAGGGATAAAGGGGGGTAAAAAAGGGGAAAAGATATTGATATACGGCTGTGGCCTTCATACAAGGGCATTGTTTCGTCATTTCCCATACCTTCAGCCTTCTCATATTACTGACATTACAGATTCTAATGACTCAATCAGGCAATTTATGGGAAGGAGGGTTTTAAGGAGAGAGGATATTGATTTTTCAAACTATTATAAGATAATTATTTCTTCTTATGCGTATCAGGACGATATTTATAATATGCTCCTTAAGATGGGTTGCAGTGAGGAGAAGATTGTAAGATTATACGACAGGGTATTTTCCTGGGGGTGATGCAACAGGATGTCTTTAATAAACGATATATCAAAAGCTAATATAGGAGACTGGGAAGGCAAGACCATCCTTATTACTGGCGGCACAGGCTCTTTTGGCAGGCACTTTTGCCGTATTGCACTGAAGGCGCTTTGCGGCATAAAGGCCATAAGGATATTCAGCCGTGATGAGTTAAAGCAGTATGAGATGCTTCAGGAGTTTAATGACCCGAGGCTTCGCTTCTTTATAGGCGATGTGCGAGACCTCAATCGCATCAGAAGGGCAATGGAGGGGGCGGATTATGTAATTCACGCAGCTGCCCTAAAGCAGGTGCCAATATGCGAATACAACCCGATAGAGGCAATAAGGACCAACATACTCGGGGCGCAGAATGTAATAAATGCTGCCATAGACTCAGGGGTAAAAAAGATCATCGCCCTCAGCACTGACAAGGCAGTAAATCCGGTGAATCTTTATGGCGCAACAAAGCTATGCGCTGAAAAGCTCTTTATTCAGGGCAATGCCTATGCTGGAAGCAGGAAAACACGCTTTTCTTGCGTAAGGTATGGAAATGTTGTTGCAAGCAGGGGAAGCGTCATACCTCTATTTATAAAACAGCGCCCCTCAGGTTGCCTTACAGTAACTGACAGGCGCATGACCCGTTTCTGGATAACATTAGATCAGGCAGTAGCCCTTGTGTTAAAGGCATTTTCCCTTATGAAGGGCGGTGAGATATTTATTCCAAAGATACCAAGCCTTAAGATAACTGACCTTGCAAGGGCAGTATGCCCTGAATGCAAGATTAAATACATTGGCATAAGGCCAGGAGAAAAGCTCCATGAGGCATTGAGCACATCAGAGGAGTCAAGGCGCATGTATTCCTATGAGGATATATTTATTATCTATCCTGACAGAAACTTCTGGGAGCTTCAGGCCTCTTCGCCCATTGGAGAGCCTGTTGAAGAAGGATTTGTCTATACAAGCGATGGCAATGACAGGTGGATGAGCGTTGAGGATATGACAGGGCTTATAATGGAGATAGATGGAGAAAAACATAAAATTTACTAATTATAATTGACTTACCATGAAAATTACTTCTGTTTTTTTATGTGTCGAGGTGGTGGAGGTGACATGAATATTTGTATAACCAATCAGATAAGGCATTATAAATTTGGGGACTATAGTAAAGGTTGTTAGGGGTTTGAAGCGCCTAAGCATATCTGCGCCCCTCACGCCTCGAATCTTGGGCAAACTCGCCAATTATAGGATTTAGTTAGGTATCAAATATTTTAAGGGAATAATTTTTACCAATAAGGCATTATTTTGGGAAGATCATATTTAATAAAAATGGCTTTGCCGCATGAGGAATTTAGTATCAATGCGGGGCATTTCACCCCGCTTAAAGTTGTAATATTATTTTCTAAAAAATAACATCTTTATTTTTTAGAAATATTTTTTATTTTTTTATTAGAATCATCAAAGACTATTTTAAAATAAAATGGCATATTTTTGGCTTAGAGGTTATATTCCTAAAGGCATTTTAATTATATAAAGATTAAGGGAGGAATGAGATGGGCGCTAAGATTATAAGCGGAAAGGAGATAGCCAAGGAGATAAGAGAGGAATTAAAGGAAGAGGTATCTCGCTTAAAAGAGGGGCATGGGCTTACCCCCGGTCTTGTTACGATCCTTGTTGGTGAGAACCCTGCTTCTGTCTCCTATGTTACGGCAAAACAAAAGACTGCTCATGAGCTTGGTTTTTATTCTGTGCAGGACAATCAGCCTGAGGATATATCAGAAGACGCTCTTTTAGAGCTTATAGATAAATATAACAATGATGAAAAGATACACGGCATCCTTGTTCAGCTCCCGCTGCCAAGGGGCGTCAATGAGGAGAGGGTGTTAAATGCAATCTCCCCTGATAAGGATGTAGATGGCTTTCACCCTGTAAATGTGGGGAGGATGGTGATTGGAGAGAGGTGTTTTCTGCCCTGCACCCCTCACGGCATACTTGAGATGCTTATAAGGAGCGGGGTAGAGACAAGCGGGGCAGAGGTTGTGGTAGTTGGAAGGAGCAATATAGTTGGAAAGCCTATTGCCAATCTCATGCTTCAAAAGAGAGAGGGTGGAAATTCCACTGTTACTATATGTCATACAGGGACAAAGGACCTGACCTACCATACAAAGAGGGCTGATATCCTGATTGTGGCGGCAGGAAGGCCAAAGGTAATTACCGCGGATATGGTGAAAGAAGGGGTTGTTGTCATAGATGTTGGGGTAAATCGTATAGGAAAGACCCCTGAAGGAAAGGCTATCTTGTGCGGCGATGTTGATTTTGACGCAATAAAAGAGAAGGCATCTTATATTACCCCTGTCCCTGGTGGTGTTGGGCCAATGACTATTACAATGTTAATGAAGAATACTGTTCAGGCAGCAAAGCAGTTTGCCGGCCTTGATTGATGGATTATAAGATAACAGTATAAAATAACAGATTTAATATTGTTAAAGGAGTAAGCTAATGGATACTTCAAGGCGTTTTAAAAAGGGAAATGGCAATGGAGTTCAGATACAGTCTTCCACTAATAGAGAGGTGCTTAAAAACGCGCCTGTAAAGGATGTTGTTACCGCTGCCCACAGGGTGTCTATGAGGGATATTGAGCCGTGTCTTTTTGGAAGGGGCGGGACATGTTGCAGGAATTGCAATATGGGCCCGTGTCAGATCATAGACGGGGTTGACCAGATGATAGGCGTTTGCGGCGCTGATGCCTCAACAGTTGCTGCGCGCAATTTTCTCAGGATAGTGGCAGGCGGCGCTGCCTCTCACATGGACCATGCAAGGGGTGTTGTTATGGCATTTATTGCCTCTGCCAAGGGAGATGCCCCTTATGAGATAAAGGATGGCATAAAATTGAGGCAGGTGGCGATGAGCATAGGGGTTGATGTTGCTGAGAAGACAAAAGAAGAACTTGCCATAGAGGTAGGAGAGAGGCTCTTATCTGAGTTTGGACAGCAAGAGGGCGGGCTTTCTTTTATAAAGAGGGCGCCTAAGCTAAGACAGGAGTTGTGGGAAAAGCTTGGGATATTGCCAAGGGGCATTGACAGGGAGATAACAGAGACGATGCACAGGACGCATATAGGCGTTGACCAGCATTATGAGAATCTCCTGTTTCATGTTGCCCGCACTGCCCTTGCTGATGGATGGGGCGCTTCAATGATGGCAACTGAGCTTTCTGATGTGATGTTTGGCACCCCTGTCCCAATCCGTTCCCGCGTTGATATAGGGGTATTAAAGGAGGATGAGGTCAATGTTACTGTCCACGGCCATGAGCCTATACTTGCAGAGGCGCTTGCCATAGCGGCAAGGGATGCTGAGATAATTGATGAGTGCAAAAAGGTTGGCGCAAAAGGGGTGAACCTTGCTGGCGTATGCTGCACAGGAAACGAGATACTTATGAGGCGGGGCTTTCCCATTGCAGGCAGCTTTATTCAGCAGGAGGTAGTGCTTGCTACAGGCGCGGTTGAGGCAATGGTGGTGGATGTCCAGTGTATAATGCAGAATGTAGCAAGGGTGGCGGAGAGCTTCCATACAGATATAATAACTACATCTGATAAGGCAAAGATACTTGGCGCAACTCACATCCCTTTTGATGAGCACAGGGCAATTGATGTGGCAAAAGAGATATTAAAACATGCTATAAAGAAGTTCCCTGAAAGGGGCAAGTCATTTGTCCCTGTTCATTCAATGGATGTGGTTGCAGGCTTTAGCCATGAGACCATAAATTATATGCTTGGCGGAAGGTTCAGGGCATCTTATAAGCCGTTAAATGACAACATAATAAACGGCAGAATCAGGGGAGTTGCTGCAATAGTTGGGTGCGATAACTACAGGGTGATGGAGGAGATGCATGTTGAGATTGCAAAGGAGCTCATTGCAAATGATGTCCTTGTGCTTGTAACAGGGTGCGCTGCAACAAGCATAGGGAGAACGGGGCTGCTTTCTCCTGAGGCGGCACAGTATGCAGGAGACGGCCTCAGAGAGGTGCTTGAGGCAGTTGGCTGCCCCCCTGTCCTTCACATGGGAAGTTGTGTTGATAACAGCCGCATACTCATTGCCTCAACAGAGATCGTCCATACAGGCGGGCTTGGCAATGATATATATGAGGTGCCTGCTGTTGGAATGGCGCCGCAGTGGATGAGTGAGAAGGCAGTGGCAATTGGCCAGTATTTTGTGTCAAGCGGCGTAGATGTCATCTTTGGGCCTACATTCCCCATTACTGGCTCAAAGGTAGTGAGCGATTATTGTTTCAATAAGATGAAAGATATTTACGGCGGTTCATGGCACCTTGCAAAGAAGCCAACCGAGTTTGTAAATATTACAATTGATATTATTAATGATGCAAGAAAGGCGCTTGGCATAGATAAGAAGAAAGAGCGCGTGCTCTTTGATATGGCAATGAGAAGGGAGCTTGGCTCTGGCGTAGCTGATGCCGGCTGTGGCGGTCATGCTTAGGGGTGATAAAATTAAATTATTATTATAGTCAGGATGTTATAACTTTATAGGCTAAGATATATTAATGTAATTGTAATGGCTTTTTAGCATAATAAATTCTGGGGGTTTTATAGACCATGAAGAAGAGCAAAAAAGAGGGGGCGGTGCTTGTATTAGGAGGAGGCGTAGCAGGGGTTCAGGCTGCGCTTGATCTGGCATCGCTTGGCTTTTATGTGTATCTTGTGGAGAAGAAGGCATCTATTGGCGGGGTTATGGCGCAGCTTGACAAGACATTCCCCACCAATGACTGCGCCATCTGAATACTTGCGCCAAAGCTGGTTGAGGCCGGTCGGTCTCCAAATATTGAGATAATAACAAATGCCCAGTTGCGTAAGGTAGCGGGTGAGGCAGGCAATTTTACTGTTGAGATACTGAAAGAGCCCCGCTACATAGATGAGGATAAGTGCACTGCCTGCGGCACATGCACCATGTATTGCCCGCGTCCTGTAGTTGACTGGTATAATGAGAGGCTTGAGGTTACGAGGGCGCCTCACATTGACTATGCTCAGGCAATCCCTGCAAGTTATTATATTGATGCAAAGGCGTGTCTCAGGATAAACCATGAGACATGCAACCTGTGCGCCCAGACATGCACTGCAGGGGCAATTGACTTTAGCCAGAGACCGAGGACAATGGAGCTGAATGTGGGCAGCATTGTCCTGACCCCTGGCTTTGGCAGGATAGATGACGATATTTTGAGGCGTTTTGGATATGGCGTCTATCCTGATGTTGTTACAAGCCTTGAGTTTGAGCGCCTTACCTGCGCCTCTGGCCCTACAGAGGGCCATATTGTAAGGCCATCTGATGAAAAGACCCCGAAGAAGGTAGCCTTTTTACAGTGTATTGGCTCAAGGGATGAGAGCTGTGGAAATGGCTTTTGCTCTACTGTGTGTTGTATGTATGCGATTAAGGAGGCAAGTGTTGCAAAAGAGCATGAGCCAGACCTTGACATAACGCTCTTTTTTATGGATATCCGCACGATGGGAAAGGGCTTTGACGCCTTTAGGGAGGAGGCAGTCAAGAAATACGGCTTTAATATCGTAAGGGCACGGGTTCCAAAGGTAGAAGAGGTTGATGGGAGGCTTGTCCTTAACTATGTGGAAGAGGATGGGACAAGCAAGAGTGATGTCTTTGATATGGTGGTGCTCTCTGTTGGGTTATCTCCCCCAGAAGATGCTGAGATTATTAGTGAAAAGACGGGGATAGAGCTTAATCAACATTCATTTTGCAAGACCACTCAGGCCTCTCCCCTTTCAACTACAGTTGACGGCGTATATGTTGCTGGCGCATTTCAAGGGCCAAAGGACATACCAGAGAGCGTTACTCAGGCATCAGGGGTTGCTGCAAATGTCTCTGAGCTTTTAAAGGAAGCGAGGGGCACAAGGGCAGTTACTGTCTCATACCCTGATGAAGATAAGGCGCTTATGGAAGAAGAGCCGAGGATAGGCGTATTTGTGTGTCATTGCGGCGTAAACATTGCGGGGGTTGTGGATGTTAAGGCTGTAAGGGATTATGCAGGAAGCCTTCCCAATGTAGTGCTTTATGAAGACACCCTTTATTCCTGCTCTCAGGATGCCTTAAAGCATATAGCGGAGAGGATAAGGGATGAGAGGCTTAACAGGGTAGTGATAGCAGCCTGTTCTCCAAGGACGCATGAGCCTCTGTTTCAGGAGACACTCCGTTCAATAGGGCTTAATCCTGCGCTTATTGAGATGGCTAACATAAGGGACCAGTGCGCATGGGTTCATGCCCAAGAGCCAGAGGCTGCCACTGAGAAGTCAAAGGACCTTGTGAGGATGGCGGTTGCAAAGGCGCGTCTTCTTGAGCCCCTTCAGCAGCCGACAGTGGATGTAACCCCTTGCGCCCTTGTGATAGGCGGCGGCGCATCAGGCATGACTGCTGCGTTGAGCATTGCAGACCAAGGCTATAAGGTGGTGCTTGTTGAGAGGGAAAAGGAGCTTGGCGGAAACTTACGGAGGCTTGGGTGTACATTTGATGGAGAAGAGGCCAAGAAGGTATTAAATAGCCTTATAACAGATGTAAAGAGGCACAAGCTCATAGAGGTTATGATCTCTTGTGAGGTAAAGAATGTATCAGGATATATCGGTAATTTTACCACTACTGTTGAGCACAATGGTAAGAGTGAGCTTATAAATCATGGCGTAATAGTGGTGGCAACTGGCGGAAGGGAGTATAAGCCAAAGGGGTATCTCTATGGCGATAGCGACAGGGTGCTTACCCAGCTTGAGCTTGAGGCAAGGCTCTCAAAGGGAAAGAGCTTTTTGAGAAATGCCTCTCGTGTTGTAATGATACAGTGCGTGGGAAGCCGTGGTGAAGACATGTCCCATTGCAGCAAGATATGCTGCACTCAGGCAGTGAAAAATGCCTTAAAGCTCAAAGAGGCACGGCCTGAGCTTGATGTCTTTATCCTCTATGGGGATATGAGGACCTATGGGCTTTATGAAGATATGTATCGGGAGGCACGCTTAAAGGGCATAAAGTTTATCCGTTTTGATGCGGATAGGCGTCCTGAGGTCGTGAAGAAGTCAAGGGGGCTTTCTGTTAAGGTATTTGACAAGATTATAGGCGAAGAGCTTGAGATACCAGCAAGTTATGTAGTGCTTTCTGTTGGGATTTCCCCTGCGGCAAATGAAGGGCTTTCTCAGATGCTAAAGGCGCCTCTTACAAAGGATGGTTTTTTCCTTGAGGCGCATGCAAAGTTGAGGCCTGTTGAGGTAGCGGTAGATGGCGTTTATATATGCGGGCTTTCGCATGGCGCAAAGGGGCTTGAGGAGTCAATAGCACAGGCAAAGGCAGCTGCATCAAAGGCAGTGATACCGCTTGCAAAGGGCAAGGTCTCTGTTGCGCCTATTGTGTCTCATGTGGATGAAAAGAAGTGTATAGGCTGCGGCATCTGCGCATCCCTTTGTCCGTTTAGCGCTATTGAGCTTATCAAGGTGGATAAGAAGAGAAAGGCACGCACCATAACTGCCTCTTGTAAGGGGTGCGGTATCTGCGCCTCTCATTGCCCCACCATCGCGATTAGCATGGGAGGCTTTACTGATGAGGCAATATTTGCCCAGATACACGCCTTTGGACAGGGGCTTGAGCAGGGGATTAATGAAGAAAACTAGTGAAGGAGTAGTTTATAATGGCTGATACAGGATATAATCCAAAGATATTGGGCTTTTTTTGTCATTGGTGCTGTTATGCAGCAGCAGACTCCGCAGGGGTTTCCCGTTATCAGTATCCGCCCAATGTAAGGGTGATAAGGGTGATGTGCACAGGCAGGATTGATATGCGTTTTATATTAGAGGCGTTTAAGGTGGGCGCTGATGGCGTATTCACAGGGGGCTGACACCTTGGCGAGTGTCATTACCAGTCTGGTAATTATGAGGCAATGGTCATGGCGGAGTCAGTGAGAGAGGTTTTAAAGATGTGCGGCATAGCGGACGAGCGCTTTTCTCTTGAGTGGGCATCCGCTGCTGAAGGCCCGAGGTTTGTTCAGCTTATTACGGACTATTGCATGAAGATAAAGTCAATGGGAAGCCTTGGGAGCGCTGAGGGTGAAGAGCCGCTTGATGTTATAAAAGAAAGGCTTGATAAGGCGATTAAGGCAGCCTCAAATACAAAGGTAAGGACATCTTTTGGCATGGTGGCCAAGGGGCTTAATAAGGCAAATTCTTATGACGCCCCTGCCATAAAGGAGGCAGTGGCAAAGAAGGTTGTGCCTGCGTTTGAGAAGGCGATAGGGTAGAGATTGGATAAACAAGCATAAGCAGAAAAATAAACAATATCAGTTAGTTATGAGGTAATGATATTATGACTATTATGGCCAGTAAGATAGATAATGCACTAACAGGGCTTATAGCAGGCCATGAGGGGGCAGAGGGCCTTACTGCCTGTTATACTTGTGGCTCATGTTCAAGTGTGTGTCCTGTGGAGAAGGTAGTTGAGGAGTTTGACCCAAGGAAGATTGTTCATATGGTTGGGCTTGGGCTTGGAGCGGAGTTAATTTCCTCAGACATAATATGGGCATGTTCTCAGTGTCAGACATGCGTTCCAGTGTGCCCTCAGAATGTGCGTTGCGCAGATGTTATTAAGGCATTGCGCGATGAGGCAGTTGAAAGGGGCATAGTGGATGAAGAAAGGCGCAAAGAGCTTGGTATGCTTGCTGTTGTGGATGCGGGAAAGTGCGTTGCGTGCCTTACCTGTGTGAGGGTATGTCCGTTTGGCGCTCCGAGGATAATAAAGGAAGGGTATGCCTTTATAGACCCTGATTATTGTAAGGCGTGCGGTATTTGCGTAGAGGATTGCCCTGCAGAGGCGATAACCCTTAGGCAATCGCTTGAGGCAGAAAAGATAGGTAGTTAAGGGGTGGAGATTATGGCAAATATGGCAAAGATAGTGGGCTTTTGCTGCAATTATACATCTCAGGTCTCAAAGGATGTATTGGAAAGAGAGGGAGTTATAGGAGAGGGCGTGGAATTTAGGCGCCTTCCATGCACGGGCAGGCTTGAGATTCCAATGCTCTTAGACGCCTTTACTGAAGGGGCAGAGGCAGTGTTTGTTGCTGGATGCAGGATAGAGGGTTGTCATAATAAGTCAGGGAGCCTCAGGGCATCAAAGAGGGTAAAGTATGCAAAGGCCCTTTTAGAAGAGCTCGGGATTGATGGGGCGAGGCTTGAGATGTTTTTTACAAAGCGTGGTTCAACTGCTGATATTGTAGATGCAGTGAAGGTAATGGAAGATAGGATAAAAAGCTAAGGGAAGAATATGGAACTAATAAGAAAATAACGAAGAAAGAATAAAGAATAAGGGAAGGAGACTATTAAAATATGATTATAGCGTCTCAAAAGCCGCTTGGCGAGATAATGGATATGGTAGAGGGGGCGCAGAAGATATTGATACTGGGTTGCAGGGGCTGTGTTGCAGTGTGCTCTGCAGGCGGAGACAAGGAGGTCAGGATTCTGGCCTCAGCAGTGCGTCTTGGAAGGGCAAAGCGAGGTGCATCTGTTACGATTGATGAGGATACTCTTGTAAGGCAGTGCGACCCTGAGTATTTAGAGGGGCTTAATGACAGGGCAAAGGAATATGACTGCGTGGTTTCAATGGCATGTGGCGTTGGGGTAAATTTTGTTGCTGAAAGGTGCCCTGATGTCAAGGTGATGCCTGCGTTGAATACTACATTTTATGGTGCAAACCTTTCAAGCGGCGAGTGGAAGGAGATGTGCGAAGGATGCGGCGCATGCGTTTTGCACCTTACTGGCGGCTTATGCCCTGTTGCAAGGTGTGCAAAGAGCCTTTCAAACGGGCCTTGCGGGGGCTCGCAAGGCGGGCGCTGTGAGATAGACAAAGATGTGCCATGCGTATGGCACCTTATATATGAGAGGCTTCATAAGTTTAAAGAGGCAGACAGGCTTGAGGCCATTATGCCTATGAGGGACTGGAGGCCTGCTGGTCATGGCGGACCACGTCATAGAATGAGGGAGGACTTGTTGCCGTGATATCAGGAAGCAATTTAGAAAAGGTATTAAGGTCAGGGGAGTTTGCTGTAACAGGCGAGCTTGGGCCCCCGAAGAGCGGGGCAATGGATGTTGTCCGTAAGAAGGCCCAGATATTAAAGCGATATGTGGATGCAGTTAATATAACTGATTGTCAGACTGCTATTGTGAGGATGTCAAGCCTTACAGCAGGGCTTATTGCCCTTTCAGAGGGCGTAGAGCCAGTTATGCAGATGACCTGCCGTGACAGGAACAGGATAGGGATGCAGGCGGATATACTTGGCGCCTATGCCCTTGGGATACGCAACCTGCTGTGTCTTACAGGGGACCATCAGAAGTTTGGCAATCACCCCGAGGCAAAGGGCGTGTTTGATATGGACTCCATCCAGCTCCTTCAGATGATACGAAGGATGAGGGATGAGAAGAGGTTTCAGTGCGGAGAAGAGATAAAGTCAGATGCGCCATTGCTCTTTTTGGGCGCTGCTGCAAATCCCTTTGCTGACCCGTTTGAATACAGGCCAATCAGGTTAAAGAAGAAGGTGGATGCAGGGGCAAACTTTATACAGACTCAGATAATCTATAATGTTGAAAAGTTTAAGGAGTTTATGAAGAGGGTGGTTGACCTTGGCGTTGCAGAGAGGGTCTTTATATTGGCAGGCGTAACACCCCCTAAGTCAGTTGGCATGGCAAGATATATGAAGAATTTTGTCCCTGGCCTTGATGTCCCTGATGAGGTGTTAAAGAGGCTTAAGGACGCAAAGGATGTAAGGGAAGAGGGCATAAATATAGTTGTTGATATAATCAATGAGGTAAGGGAGATTGAGGGCATAGCAGGCGTTCATGTGATGGCAATTGAGTGGGAAGAGGCAGTGCCAGAGATAGTTAAGAGGGCAGGGCTTTATCCAAGGCCCGAGCAGGCTATTGAGCCTGTGCTTATGTCAAACGCCTCAATTGAAGAGGCGACAGACAAGGTGCGCGAGGAGGTTGAGGCGCGATTAAAGAAGGAGATTGAGGATGCAAAGAGAGAGGCAGAGGCATCAAGGGCCCTTGTTTTAAAGGAGCAAGAGAGGTCATCTTCAAAGATAAAAGAGCTTAATGCCTCAATATCTGAAAAGGATAAGATTATAGCTCAAAAAGAGGAGAGGATTAATCAGTTATTAAAGGCGATAGAGGCTGAAAAGGCACGACTTTCTGAGTTAAGAGAGAGTAAGGCACAGGTGATTTCAAGAGAGGTTATGTCCTCAGATGATGTTACAACCCAAGAAACTTTAATGATGGAGGATGGGGAAGTGTATAAGAAACAGCTTGATTTTGCCCTTAATTCTATGGAGTTAGGGCTTAATGCCTTAAAAAATGTATTAGGGCTTAATGATGATGCCTATGAGGCGTTAAAGAGGTTTATTGAGGCTGAGTTTGTGTTAAAGGGCGGGGTAAGTGGTGAAGTTATACCCAAAAGGCCAGAAACTGTTGTTGAGCCAGCGCCTGTAGCCAAAAAGGTAGAGGAGAAGCCAGAAAAAGCGCCTCAGATAGAGGAGACTGAAGCAAGAGAGCCAGCAAAGGCTGTTGAGGAGCCACAGGTTGAGCCTTCTAAGGAGGCTACAGAGGCTCATATCCCCCCAACCCCTGACGGCCTTAGTGAGGAGGAATGGAGGGTTAAATATGTTATAAGGCTTGTTGCAAGGGGTAATTGTGCCCTTTATGAAAAGGATCAGGATGAGGCAATAAAGGCGTTTGAAGAGGCGCTTTCTATTGACCCTGACAATGAAAAGGCAAAGATTGGCTTAGAGCGTGCAAAAAAAGGAGAATTTCCGCGATTTGAGCAACCAAGGGATGTTGAAGAAGAATCTCCTGAGGGAGAGCCGTCAAAAGAAGAGCCATCAGGAGAGCCAGAAGAAGAAAAGGGTGCTAAAGAAGAGGTTGAAGAGGTTACAGTAAAGGCGGCAGAAGAGGTAAAAGAGGAAGAGGTCAAAGAGAAAGAGGAAAAAGAGACAGAAGAGGCAGTAGAGGTAAAGGAAGAGGCGGCTATCCCAGAGAAAAAGGCAGAGCCTACTAAGGTAGAGGAGATTAAGGTAGGCGTAGAATTCCTATTTAATACCCCCAAGCTCCCCTTAAAGGATAGGATAGGCGATATCCCTGAAGATATATTTATGGAAAAGGCAACAGGCTCTATAAGGGAGGTTGTTATAGGTGATGGGGCAAAGGCCATTACTGTTGGCGGTTCAAGCGCCCTTCCGTTTTATCTGTTTGAAGGCAGTATGCCCCATGCCCCAAAGATAGCCTATGATGTATTGGACTGTGAGCCTGAGGAGATGCCAGAGCCGTTAAAGAAATATTTTGATGATTGCCTTTCTGACCCAGTAAAGTGGGCGCAAAAGTGCGTAAGTGAATATGGGGCAGAGGCGATATGCCTTAGCCTTGTGAGCACTGACCCAAATGGCATGAACAGGGCAAGCAGTGAGGCTGCAAAGGTTGCAAAGGATGTAGCAGATGCAATTGATTGCCCCCTTATATTGTGGGGTTGCGGCAATGCTGAAAAGGATACTGAGACATTGCGCGAGGTAACTGCGCTTATTACAGATAAGAAGGTCTGTATTGGCCCGCTTACTGATGCCAATTACCGTAACCTTGGCGCTACTGCAATGGCGTTTGGGCTTCCGGTTATAGCTGCCACGCCAATTGATGTAAACCTTGCAAAGCAGTTGAACATATTGCTTGAGAACCTTGGGATGGGGCTTGACCATATCTTGATGGACCCATCAATCGGGGCAGTGGGATATGGACTGGAATACACCTATTCTGTAATGGAGAGGATAAGGCTTGCTGCTCTTATGCAGCAGGATGATAAGTTGCAGGCGCCATTTATATGCAATGTTGGACGCGAGGTCTGGAAGGCAAAGGAGACAAGGCTTGAAAGTGATGCGCTTTTGGGCAATCAAGAGGTGCGTTCCATACTGCTTGAGGCCATTACTGCATCAACGCTTTTGCTTGCAGGTGGAGAGCTTGTAATAATGCGTCATCCAAAGGCAGTAGCCTTGACTGAGGCTACCATAAGGGGATTTACGGGATAATAATAGTAAATTAATAAGAAAACAAATAATAATTTAATAATAATATAAAATAATGAGGTGAGGTGTTCTTATGTCTAAGATAATTTGTTCAGCAGCAATAAGAGGTGCACATAAGATTGTTGATATGGCAGAAGAGAAGTATGAGGATGCTGTAAAGAAGTATGGGAAGGAACAAGAGGTTGCTTTCCCTAATACAGCATATTTTTTGCCTATAATTTACAGCATGCTTGGGGTTAAGATACAGAAGTTAGGTGATATGAAAGAGGTCTTTGAGGAGTGCAGGAGGCTGCTTCCCCCGCCAGTATCTGATGAAAAGTGGCTTCCCTATCTTGCGCCTGCGCTTGATGCTGGCATGGCAACCCTGTTTGCTGAGGAGATGTATGAGGCCATTCGTTACATAGACGCCCCTGATTTTTACACAAAGACAGAAGACCCTGTATCAGATGAGAAGTTCTGGCTTGGGGCAGCGGATGACATTATATTCAGAAAGCGCGGGGTAGAGTTTGTTGATGGGACAGCCCCTGGCTTTGCTGCCATTCTGGGGACCCCTGCTGATGCTGAGATGGCCTCAAAGATAGCGTTAGAGCTTCAGGAAAAGAACCTCTATATATTTATGCATGACCAGACAGATGGGATAAGTATGCCAGATCAGTTAAGAAAGCAGAATGTGCAGATGGGCTGGTCAACCCGCCTTGTCCCATTTGGCCCTACCTATACATCAGCGGTATTTGCCCTTGGGTTCGCATGCAGGGTTGCTCTTGCATTTGGCGGTATAAAGCCCGGGGATTACAAGGGAAATCTTATTTACAATAAAGACAGGACATTTGCCTTTGTCATGGCATTTGGCCCTGTATCTGATGAGTGGTATGCAAATGCTGCTGGCGCAATAAACTGGGGCTTCCCCACTATTTCCGACTGGGATATCCCGGAGATATTGCCCACAGGTATCTGCACCTATGAGCATGTTGTGAGCAAGGTGCCTCATGAAGAGATTGTGCAAAAGTCCATAGAGGTAAGGGGCCTGAAGGTTACAGTCAGCAAGGTAGATGTGCCAGTGGCTTATGGGCCTGCGTTTGAGGGCGAGAGGGTGAGAAAGGACGACCTTTATCTTGAGTGCGGCGGTGGAAGGACCCTTGGAGTAGAGCTCCTTATATCAAAGGAGATGGACGAGGTTCAGGATGGGCAGGTCATTGTAGAAGGTCCTGATATGACTGATGTTAATGAGGGTGCAAAGCTTCCCCTTGCCATACTTGCAGAGGTTGCAGGCAGGCAGATGCAGTCTGACTTTGAGCCAATACTTGAAAGGCAGTTCCATCACCTTATAAATTATGCCCAAGGCATTATGCATATAGGCCAGAGGAACATAATGTGGCTGCGGGTTGGAAAGTCTGCCATAGAAAAGGGCTTTAAGTTTGAGCACATAGGGAAAATTCTCCATGCAAAACTGCATCAGGACTTTGGCGCAATACTTGATAAGGTTCAGGTAAGGATATTTACAGAGGAAGAGAAGGTTAAAGAGATACTGGAGCTTGCAAAGCAGGTATATGCGGCAAGGGATGAGAGGCTTGGCTCAATGACAGATGAGACAGAGGATGTATTTTATTCATGCACTTTGTGTCAGTCCTTTGCCCCAACGCATGTATGCGTTATTACGCCAGAAAGGGTTGGGATGTGCGGCGCTTACAACTGGCTTGACGGAAAGGCATCTTATGAGATAAATCCAACAGGGCCAAATCAGCCCATTGAAAAGGGTGAACTTATTGATGAGAAGCTCGGGCAGTGGTCAGGTATTAATGAATTTGTAAAACAGGCATCTCGCGGTAAGGTTGAGAGGGTAAGCGCATACAGCCTTATGGTTGATCCAATGACTGCGTGCGGGTGTTTTGAGTGTATAGCGACAATGCTGCCGATGTGTAATGGCATTATGATTGTAAACAGGGATTACCTTGGCATGACCCCGAGCGGTATGAAGTTCTCTACGCTTGCTGGTATGGTTGGAGGCGGACAGGTTACACCTGGTTTTCTTGGCGTATCCAAGCACTATATATGCAGCCGCAAGTTTATGAAGGCTGAAGGGGGCTTAAAGAGGGTTGTATGGATGCCCAAAATGCTTAAAGAAGAGCTTAGAGACAGGCTCCAGCCAAGGGCTGAGGAAGAGGGTGTGCCAAATCTTCTTGATATGATAGCAGATGAAGAGGTGGGCACAACAGAGGATGAAGTGCTTAAGTTTTTACAGGAAAAGGGACATCCTGCACTCAGCATGGATAGCGCTGTGTAAGGGGCGGGGCATTAAGTGAGAGAGGTCTTCAGGTAAAGAAAAAAATAGGCAATATAGGTAGGTTAAGGAGGTTATGATGCTCAAACAATATAATGTAATTATTGAATCTGATTCAGATGGATATTTTGTCGGAACCGTGCCAGAATTACATGGGTGTCATACTCAAGCAAAATCACTTGACACACTGATGAGACGTATCAGGGAAGCAATAGATTTATGTTTGGAGGTAGAAGATGATAGCTACCAGCAATCTGAATCCTGATGGTCGGAGCACAGCTATTCCTTTGCATAGGGGTGAAATCATTGGAGCAGGACTTATGTCAAAAATTCTTCGTGATATAGAAATGACCCGCGAGGAATTTATAGATTTAATTAGTAATAAGTTAAGATAAATAAAAAAATAAAATAAAGATAAAGAGAGGAAGGAAACATGGGTCTTACGGGGATAGAAATCCTAAAGATGCTTCCAAAGAAGAATTGTGGAGAGTGTAAGGTTCCAACTTGTCTTGCCTTTGCAATGAAGGTTGCGGCAGGTCAGGAAGATATTGGTAATTGTCCTTATGTATCTGATGAGGTAAAGGAGAAGGTGGGAGAGGCGTCTGCGCCGCCCATACGCACTATAACTATAGGCCAAGAGGGCGCCCAGTTTAAGTGTGGAGGCGAGACCTGTCTTTTCAGGCATGAAAAGCGTTTTGAGAACCCTACAGGCTTTGCAGTGCTTGTCTCTACAGATATGGATGATGCGGATATTGATGGGAGGATTGAGCGCTTTAAGACATTGAGGTATGAGCGTGTGGGCCTTTTGTTAAAGGCAGACCTTATAGCAATAAAGGACGCTGGGGATAAGGATGCGTTCATAGGGCTTATAAAGAAGGTAAGGGCAGAGGCTCAGGATGCCCCCCTTATACTTATGAGCAAGGATGTAGGGGCATTAAAGGAAGGTGTTGAGGTTGCAGGAAAGGAGACTAAGCCCCTTTTATATGCTGCAACAAAGGACAATCTGGATGAAATGGCCTCTCTTTCAGAAGAGACTGGTTGCCCTGTTGCTGTCTATGGCGAGACAATAGGAGAGGCGGCAAAACTTTCAGAGGCATTACAGTCAAAGGGCGTAAAGGATCTTATGCTTGATACAGGCGCAAGGACAATGAGAGAGGCATTGGAAGATCAGGTTGTTATGAGGCGCGCCTCAATTAATCATAAGTATAAGCCCCTTGGTTTCCCCTCAATAACCTTTCCGTGTGAGATGACAGATGACCCTCTTGCAGAGGCCATGATAACTTCTGTCCTTGTCTGTAAATATGCGGGAATTACGGTGCTTTCTGACCTGAGGGGTGATGTCCTGTTCCCGCTTCTACTTGAGCGTCTCAATATATTTACTGACCCGCAGAGGCCAATGGTGGTTCAGGAGGATATTTATCCTATAAATGGCCCTGATGAGAAATCTCCTGTGCTTATTACCTGTAACTTTTCTCTTACTTATTTTATTGTCTCAGGAGAGGTGGAGGGCAGCAAGGTTCCTTCGTGGCTCCTTATAAAGGATACGGAGGGTCTTTCAGTGCTTACTGCATGGGCGGCAGGTAAGTTCAGTTCTGACCTTATTGGTTCGTTTGTAAAGAAGAGCGGTATAGAAGATAAGGTGAGCCACAGAAACCTTATAATCCCTGGTTATCTTGCAGGCATGAAGGGAGAGCTTGAAGACGAGCTTCCTGACTGGACCATAACCGTTGGGCCAAGGGAGGCAAGCCATCTTCCTGCATTTTTGAGAGACTGGAAGGCTGAATAGAGAGTAAAAAGGGGGAAATATCTTATGTATGTTCAGTGTATTGCAGAAAGCATAAATATAATGGGAAAGAGGACAGGGGCGGCAATGAAGGAAAGAAACCCTGTTCCTATAGAGGTTATGGCAAATGAAGAGGTGCGTGATGGAGCGGATTTTCTTGACCTGAATATAGGCCCTGCGAGAAAAGACGGCACTGACCTTATGCCGTGGATAGTAAAGGTAGTTGAGAATGTTACTGATTGTCCGCTTTCTCTTGATACTACAAATGCAGATGCCCTTATTGCTGGCATAAAGGCGTCCAGAAGGCCGCAGGTTCACATTATGAACTCCATATCCCTTCAGCCTGAGAGGATGAAAAAACTTATTCCAGTGGCAGCAGAGGCAGGTTGTTATGTTGTAGGGCTCTTGTGGGGTGTTGATGGTATGCCAAGGGATGCGAATGAGAGGGCAGCCATGACAGTTGACCTTGTAATGGCGATGAATGAGGCTGGGATACCAAATGAGAAGATACTGGTTGACCCCATTGCAACGCCGATTACACTTGGGGCGGATCAGGTGATGAGCGGCATAGAATTTATGGCAATGCTCCCTGATATAGCGCCAGGGGCAAGATCTACAGTGGGGCTTTCTAATGTGTCAAACGGGGTATCGCATGACAAGAGGCCATATCTTAACAGGGCATATCTTGCAATGCTTATGAAATATAACATCTGGTCTGCAATAGTAGATACCTATGACCATGAGCTTATAGGGCTTGCCCACGGACAGAGGCCTGAGCTTTTAAAGATTGTCCATGATATAATGGATGGCAATGACCCCAATCCTGATGACTTAACCCCAAAAGAGCTGGAATATTATAAGACTACGAGGGTATTAATGGGTAAGACCGTATTTTCTGAGTCATGGCTTGAGTTATAGTTATTTGCATTTATCCTGATGGTGGGTAGTTAGAAGGTCTTTTTTCTTTTTCTCATAAAAATTCTACAAAACAAGGGAGTCTTCATGGTAAGGATTACAGTTGACGGTAAAGATATGTCTGTAAGTGCCAATAAGACTATCTTAGAGGCATTGCGTGATGTTGGGGTTAATATACCGCATCTTTGTAATATGCCGGGGGCAGAAGATGCAAAGAGGCCATGTCTTCTCTGTATGGTAGAGGTTGAAGGGGAGGGCAGAGTAAGGGCCTGCAACAGGGAAGTATCTGATGGCATGGTCATTACTGCATTTTCAAAGGACTTGGAGGCATTCAGAAAGTCTCGGCTTGAGTTGCTTGCAAAGAGCCATTATGGGGACTGTAGAGCCCCATGTAATCTGACATGCCCTGGTGGGATAAATGTTCAGGGGTATGTCAACCTGATTGCAACAGGTGAATATGAGGCTGCATTGAGGCTTATAAGGGAGAAAAATCCACTTCCCCTCTCAGTGGGTAGGGTATGTCCCCGTTTTTGTGAGACAAGGTGCAGGCGAGTGCTTTTAGATGAGCATATAAGCATAAATGACCTAAAGCGTTTTGTAGCTGATTATGTTCAGGCAAGGGGTGGGTTAAAGGAGGCTGTAGGAGAGCCTACAGGCAAAAGGGTTGCTATCATAGGAGGTGGACCTGCTGGTCTTAGCTGCGCCTATTATTTAAGGAAGTTTGGCCATGAGGTTACGATATTTGAGGCCGAAAAGTCGCTTGGTGGGCTTTTGAGGTTTGGCATCCCCGGATACAAGCTTCCTAATAAGGTGGTTGATGAAGAGGTGCAGAATATACTGGATATGGGCGTAAGGGTAAAGGTTGGAAAGAGGTGGGGAGATGATTTTACATTGCAGGACCTTAAAGATGATGGGTTTGATTCAATCTTTGTTGCTGTAGGGCTTTCAAGGCAAAAGACCCTTGATATAAAAGGGGGAGAGTTCATTAACGATGGGCTTTCACTATTAAAGAAGATAAATACAAGTTATATATCAGATAAAAACTTTGACTCAGCTAAAGGTCTTAATGCGTCAATCTCTAAGGATGCTCAAGGAGAAGAGTTATTATCCCTTGGAAAGAAGGTATTGATTATTGGCGGTGGAGACATTGCAATTGATTGCGCGAGGTCAGCAAGGAGGCTTGGCGTAAGAGATGTTACAGTTGTATATGAGAGGAGCAGGGTTGAGATGCCCTGTCAGCAACGGGATGTTGAAGAGGCTGAAAAGGAGGGCGTTCAGTTCTTTTTGATGGCAATGCCTCTTTCTATAGAGAGGCTTCCAGATGGCAGGGTCAAGGTATTAATGGCAAGGACAGTGCTTGGTGAGCCAGATGAGAAGGGAAGGCGTTTTCCTGTCCCAATGCCCGGGTCGCGTCTATTCTGGGAGGGTGATGCAGTAATATCAGCCCTTGGTCAGGAGGGAGATGACAGCATTATTACCTTTGGAGAGCTTGAGGCAAGGTTAAAGTTGACCCCTAAAAAGACAATAAAGTCTAACCCGAGCACGATGGCTACCAATTTAGAGGGGATATATGCAGGTGGAGATTGCGCAAGCGGGCCAAGGAGCGTGATACAGGCTGTGGCAGCAGGAAGGCGCGCTGCTGAGGCAATGCATCAGTTTATGACAGGTAAGAGGGCGTCAATTATTGAGCCCCGTTTTAACTTTAATAAGGGCAAGCGTTTTGAAGATGTTGATATGCACAATTATGATGGCTTTTCTGTTCAGTTGTCCCAGACCATGCCGTCTCGTCCACCTGAGAGGAGGATAAGGGACTTTTTTGAGGCAGAGCTTGGGCTTACTGAGGAGATGGCAAGGGAGGAGGCAAGGCGCTGCCTTGAGTGCGGCTGTCTTGGGCTCTCTAAGTGCACATATAGAGAGCTTTGCGTTGACTATAAGGTAAATGCAAATCTTTCAGAAAAAAGAAAGCAATATCAAGTAGATAGCTCTCATCCATTTATTGAGGTTGACCCCAATAAGTGCATTGGGTGCTCAAGGTGCGAGAGAAGTTGTAAGTATGATGCGCTTCAGCTTTCATTTGCTGAGGATGAAGAGTCAGGTGTTTTAAAGGATATTTCAATTAAATTAAAAGATAACTGCGTCTCTTGCGGTGCATGTGTTGATAACTGTCCAACAGGCGCCCTTTCTAAGAAGGGGCTTAAGGTGCCATTATGGCCTGAGCAGTTAAGGCCAGTTAAGAGCGTATGCACATATTGCGGCACTGGTTGCAGCGTAGATGTTATTGGAAATCTTGGCGCGATACTTGAGATAAGGGCAGACAGGTCATACCCTCCAAACTATGGAGACCTTTGCGTTAAGGGTAGATTTGGCTTTACCTTTTATAATCATCCTGACAGGCTCAAAAGACCGCTTATAAGAGAGGCAATTGATTCTCCATTTAAAGAGGTCTCATGGGAGGAGGCGCTTGGCTTTGTGGCAAGGAGGCTCAAGGAGATACGGGCGGAATTTGGCGCAGATGCCATTGGCGTCCTTGCATCTTCACGGTGCACTAATGAGGAGAATTTCCTGTTCCAGAAGTTTGCAAGGGCGGTTATAGGCACGAACAATGTTGACAACTGCGCACGGGTCTGACACGCCCCATCGGTTGCAGGTCTTGCAGCCACACTCGGAAGCGGTGCAGCAACTACCCCATTTTCAAACATCACACAGGCTGATTGCCTCCTTATATGCGGCTCAAATACCACTGAGGCGCACCCGATTGTTGGCTTAAAGGTGAAGGAGGCGGTTAAAAAAGGCGTAAGGCTTATAGTCATTGACCCGCGAGAGACTGATGTCGCTAAAATGGCAAAGGAGAATGGCGGGATATGGTTGAGATTAAGGCCAGGGACGAATATACCGCTTTTAAATGCCATGCTCTATTGCATATTTGATGAAGGGCTTGAGAATAAAGGATTTATTGATGAGCGTGTAGATGGTATTGATCAATTAAAGGAGTTCATAAAGGACTATTCGCCTGAGAGGGTGGCACCCCTTACTGATGTCCCAGTTGAGCTTATAAGGGAGGCGGCAAGGGTATATGCAACCTCGTCACGCTCCCTCATACTTTACGGGCTTGGGGTGGCAGAGCATAAGGGAGGCACATTCGGTGTGATGGCGCTTGCAAACCTTGTGCTCTCAACTGGCCATGTCGGAAGGCAGGGCACTGGTATAAACCCATTGCGGGGTCAGAATAATGTGCAGGGCGCATGTGATATGGGCACACTTCCATATAGCCTTCCAGGGTATCAGCATACTGACGATGCAGAGGCATTAAGGCGGTATGCAAAATTGTGGGGTGTAAAGACCCTTCCGACAACTGCTGGCCTTCTTGAGCCTGAGATGTATGAAAAGGCAATAGAGGGTAGCTTTAAGGCCCTGTATTGCATAGGCTATGACCCTGCACAGACACAGGGCAATATCGGCCTTGTGCATAAGGCGCTCTCTGCCCTTGACCTTTTGGTGTATCAAGACCTCTTTCTCACAAAGACAGCGGAGTTTGCCCATGTGGTGCTTCCGAGCGCATGTTTCTATGAAAAGGACGGGACATTTACAAGCGGTGAGAGAAGGGTAAGGAGGGTAAGAAAGGTGGTTGAGCCTTATGGAGAGGCCCTTGCTGACTGGGAGATCGTGGTAAGGCTCTCTAAGGCAATGGGCTATGACATGGACTATATGCATCCATCTGAGATTATGGAAGAAATTGCCTTTTTAGCGCCTCCATACAGGGGGATTTCCTATGAGACCCTTGATGAAAATATTAACGGCCAGATATGGCCATGCCTTAAAAAGGGAGATGCGGGCACGCCGCTCCTTTACGAGACCACTTTTCCAAGGGGCAAGGCAAGCCTTGTGCCAGTAGAGTTTATTATGCCAGAAGAAGATGTTGATGCAGACTATCCATTCGCCCTTATAACAGGCAGGAGGCTTGAGCACTATAACAACGGCTCTATGACAAGGCGGGCAGATGCCTTTTCTGAGTTATCGCCATGTGAGCTTGTAGAGATATGTGAAGAGGATGCAAGGGCCATTGGCATAAGGGATGGCGATAAGGTGCGTGTTGTTTCCAGAAGGGGCGAGGTAGTAGCAAGGGCATGGGTTACTGACCGCTCCAAAAAGGGCACAGTGTTTATGAGCTTTCACTTTGAAAATGCCCTTACAAATATGGTTACAAGTCATGGCCTTGATGTAAAGACCCTTACCCCTGAATATAAGATATGCGCTGTAAAGATTGAGAGGCTCTGAGAAAAAAGGCTATGACGAATATAGTCTTGATTGGCGCAGGCGGCTTTTTAGGCGCTATAGCGCGATATTTTTTGAGCGGTTATGCACAGTCCATCTCTCAGACCGTATTTTTCCCCTTTGGCACAATGGCGGTAAATCTTTTGGGCTGTATGTTAATTGGCTTTCTGTCATATTTGGGAGAAGTCAGTATATCTTTTGCGCCTGAGATGAGGCTGTCTTTGATGATAGGCTTTCTTGGCTCTTTTACCACCTTCTCAACCTTTGCCCATGAGACCTTTGAGCTTATAAGGGATGGAAGCTCATTTTATGCCATGTTAAATGTAGTTACAAATGTTGTTGGCGGCGGTATTTTTCTTTTTATTGGACGGATTCTTGGGCATTTTTTTATGGGTTAGTATAATAATGGAAATAGGCAATGATAGTAAAATTTTCTCGTCATGCAAAAAGAAGGGCAAAGCTCTATAATATACCTATCTCAGTAGTGGAAAATATCTTAAAAGATTTTAAAGTGGCAGATGGAGAACATAAAATAGTGAGAGATGTAGCAGGGTTTAAATATCCAATAAAATTGTTGTAGTAGTTCAACAAAGTATTATTACTGTAATAACTAACTACCCATTAAAAAAAGGAAGAAAAAAATGAAAGTATATTATGATAAAGAAGTAGATGCCCTATACTTAAAGTTAAGCGAACAAAAGCCAGATGGCGTGATTGAAATAGAAGAAGGCATAAATATTGATACTACTAATGATGGAAGGCTTACAGGGATAGAAATACTCAAGGTATCCCAAAAGATGGATATTAATACAATCTTATCTTATACGCTTGAGTTGGATCAAAGTATATGGGATAATAAAATTACCGAACAAGTCAGGGCTGTTGAGGCATAAAACGCTGGAGGCTTTAGCCTTGTGGTTTTGATGCCACTGACCTTAATAATTATCAAACTTGCATGATTTACTTAAGAGCTTGTATTTTTTAGTAGCATATCTTATGAAGACATTAAAAAGCGGTAAACTGTTAAGGATATTTATTGGAGAAAGCGCACGCTATGAGGGGCGGCCCCTTTATGAGTGGATTGTGGTCAAGGCAAAGGAGAGCGGGCTTATGGGGGCAACGGTTATAAGGGGGATTATGGGATTTGGGGCAAGAAGCCTCATCCATAGTGCCAAGATAATGAGGCTTTCAATGGACCTTCCAGTAATTATAGAGATTGTTGACAGTGAAGAGAAAATAATGGACTTTATCTCTATTATTGAAGATATAGTAGAGGATGGGCTTATTACCCTTGAAAAGGCGGAGATAAAGTTCTATGGCCCTAATTCTTAAGGGGTGCTTATTCTTATGAAACCGGCCGCCTATTCTTATTTAATCCGGCCACCTATTCTTATCTAAATAAGGCCACCTCCTCTGTCAAGATATTTCGGGACCAAGGCATCAGCGGGGCGAGCTTTGATCGTCTCGGCCTTGTTAAGGCACTTGAATATCTGCGCTCTGACGATGTCCTTGTAGTATGGAAACTTGACCGTTTAGGGAGATCCCTTCAAGACCTATTGCGTATTATCAATGATCTTGGGAAAAGAGATGTTGGTTTTATGTCCCTCACAGAAGGCTTTGATACCACCACACTCCCAATGGCAAGCTCATTTTTCCCATCTTTGGGGCTCTTGCTGAGTTTGAGCGGGCTATTATCCGTGAGCGTATCAATGCCGGCCTTGAAGCTGCCAGAGCAAGAGGGATAAAACTGGGGAGAAAGAAAAAACTGAATAATGATTGTTAGATTTCTTGCTAAAGAGCAGAAAAAGAGCATAAAAGAGATATGCAGGGAGTTTAATGTCAGCCATATGACCGTCTACAGGATATTAAAGCCTGAAAAATATATCGGAGTGTATAATTAAAAGGATTACTGCATATTGTGGTTAAATAAGCTGGATCGCTTGCTCAATCATACTATATCTTGTGGGCAGGCTCAGGAAAATCACCACTCTCTCGGCCTAAAGTTTTCATCATTGGCAATCTTTATCATGCCCCTATCAGTTTTAAGGACAAATAGGCCATTCTTATAAGCATAACGGTCTATACCTTCTTCATAAGTGATAGCTGCCACTGCTCCATAAATGGTTTTATCTTTATATTCTGGACAATAATCTTTGAATTTAGCCATCTTCTCTAAAAATTCGTCTATATGCCACTGTTTCATAGTAGTCTTTACCTCAATAACTACTACCTCGCTTTGATTGACAAGAATAATATCATATTCGGCAATAACCCTGCCTTTGCTGTTTTCAACCTCAATACGTCTCATAGAACGATTAACTTTAATGCCTCGCTGTTTAAATAAATCTACTGTCCCGGGCTCCGCAATAGCCTCTACCAGCTTACCCCATTGAGTGGTAAAAAGGTTCTCCAATTTTTGAATGCGTTTTTTATACTGCTTTTGCTCTCGTATAAATTCTTTTTCTCTCTTTTTACGTTCTTCTTCCATCCTTTTACGTTCTTTTTCTGAATCTTTTAAATACGCCCATAATTCCTGTAATCCCTTAGCCATCCATTCAGGCATCTCGTTATATGTTGCAGTAGTAGCCATATCATTA
>JALWQB010000053.1 GCA_026994795.1 Deltaproteobacteria bacterium | reverse complement strand
GCAAGGTGGGCGGCGGTTGATTCTGAAATCGCTGCAATTGCAAGCCCCCTTGCTGCACAGAATTATGACCTACAGGTAGTTGCAAAGAGCATAGAGGACTTTTCAGGCAATACTACACGGTTTCTGGTGTTAGGCCATTATCCTCCGCGCCCGAGCGGAAGGGACAAGACAAGCCTTCTTCTAAGCCTTGAAGATAGGCCTGGATCCCTTTTTAAGCTCCTTCGCCCCCTTGCAGAAAAGGGGATAAACCTTACAAAGATACAGTCAAGGCCAGTAAAGGACGAGCCGTGGCGTTATCTCTTTTATGTAGATATAGCAGGCCATATAGAAGACAAACACGTAAAAGAGGGTATAGAGGCCATTAAGGATGGATGCTCATTTTTAACGTGGCTTGGAAGCTATCCAATGGGGCTCCCTGTTATTGACTAACTTTTGCCTTATCTTCAGTCTTTCCCTTCTTTACTGCCCCTTTTGCCTCCTCTTTTGCCTTTAACTTAAGAATCTCAAACTTTACAAATTCAAGCTCGTTTGACGATGGAGATTCATTGAGAAACAGATTAAATTCCTGAAGCGCAATGTCCTTTTTACCTGCCCTTTTTGCAGCAAGCGCCTTTTCAAGCCGCGCTATCTTTTCAAACCCCAAACGCTCCTTTGCCTCTATAAGGGCGTCAAATCTCTTTAATGCCTCGTCAAACGCCCCTTTTTCTTCAAGAAGATACCCCTCTCCCATAAGAGAGGCCTTGTAACCTATTGAATCACTTGAAAATTCAGATTGCGCTTCTTTGAAAAATTTAAGGGCCTTATTTCTGTCTCCCTTTTCATAATATGTCCTTGCAAGCATTGGAAGGGCGAGCTTATAGGCATCAGTCATGCCATGTTCCCTTATTATAGAGGTTAGCATATCAATCTTTTTGTCATGGTCCTGCTCAAAAAGCGCTGTTCCTGCAAGCATTGCCCCTTTTTCCTCTTGGTTTTCACTATAGCTTGAATAGCCTGAATATAATACGATAACTAAGATAATAACCAATATTCCTGATATAATCTCCCTTGAATGCGTTGTAATAAATTCTCTGACAGTTTCAGGAAATAGCCCCAGTAAATCCTCTAAAAACGCCTTAAAATCCTCCCCTTCCGTAAGAGCGGACCCTGCCTTTTTTATATCTTCTTCTGCCATAATTAGTGCTCCTTAAATTATTAACAATAATTTTGTATGGATAATCCCTTTAAATGGTTAAGTAAAAATTGCCTTTAGTTATACAAGGCCATTTTAATATATGCAAGGGGCACAAAATAAATATTCTTCTTGCTTTTGTAAGACTTATATAGTAGGTAATACTTAATTTTGGGCCAAACTCAATAAATATATGTTAACTATCTGATAATATGATAACATCTAATCAAATAGCATAAATACAACCGTGCATCCCTCCAATCACATTGCAATATTTTTGGCAACATCAGGCCACAGCGGAGTGGAAAGGGTCATGGGCAATCTGATAAGAGGCATTGCCATAAGGGGGATGCGGGTTGACCTTATTCGCATAAAGGGGCACGGGCCGTTTTTAGGCCATTTTGACAATAATAGTTATAATGAGAACATAGATAGTGATATAAAAGAGATAAACAGTCATCTAAATAAAAATTTAAGGGTCATTGACCTCCCAGCAAGACATGTGGCCTCAAGCCTTCCCTATTTAATTCAATACCTGAGGGCATATCGTCCCAAGACGCTCCTTTCAGATAAGGACAGGGTAAACAGGGCGTCTTTACTTGCAGTAAGGCTTTCAGGCGTCAGGACCCGGAATGTCTTTCGTATCGGCACTACTGTAAGCGCAAACCTTAAAAGGCGTCCGTTTTTGCACCGCACCTCTCAGCTCCTTTCAATCAAGTATCTTTATCCCTTTGCAAAATATATCCTCGTGCCATCTATTGG
>JALWQB010000052.1 GCA_026994795.1 Deltaproteobacteria bacterium | reverse complement strand
CAGCCTCGCTTACTAATCTCTTCAGTTTCTTTGTTGCATCCCTGAACTCAATGTCCCTTTGGGCCTCTTTAATCTCGTAGAGGTCAAAATACTTCTGTATGGTAATTTTCCCCTCTTTCCATGTGAGTTTCTGCCCTGGCCCCAGCTCATGAATTGTTGCGCCAATGCCAATGAGCCCCTTTATTTCAGAGGCAAAAAAGGTGCCCATCTCTGTCTCTGCCCAGTAAAGGGGTTTTATGCCAAAAGGGTCCCTCATTGCTATAAGTTCCTGCCTGCCCCTATCGTAGATGATAAAGGCAAACATGCCTTCAAGGGCTTTACATAGCCAGTCAGCCCCTGATGTCCTGTATCCTTCCAGTATGACCTCTGTATCACATGATGTGATGAATTTCGCACATCTTTCTTGTAGCTCCTCAGCTAATCTTTTGTAGTTATATATCTCTCCATTGAATACAAGGATGGTTGTTTTATCCCTTGATACAAAGGGCTGAATGCCACGGTCTCTGTCAATTATTTCAAGACGGTTTGTGCCAACCACGCATTTGCTGTCAATAGAGCCTGTCTCATACAGACTGTATCCCCTATGGCGTATCCGCCTTAAAATATCCTTAAAAGTCTCTTTTGCCTCAGTTGTTAGAGAATGCGTTGAGACAACGCCTGCAATGCCACACATCTTAAGGACACTCCTCATTTGGCATAAACCAGGGCGAACTACTCCTTCCACGGCGCAGCGACCACACATACAGGAGCGGAAGATTTGGCTGTAACGCTCCCATGACAGCAGGGTTATTATATGTCAGGAATATGTGGTCGCTGTATCTTGCCTTTAAAATCACATTATCTCTAAGTCTGGCCCGGACATATCTTCTTGCCCCTTCCTCATAGTCAGCCCCGTGATACCTGAGTTTTGCGTTTCTTTTGATAAATTCATACTGTTCTTTAGAAAGAATGCTATTTAGCGCCCTTTTAGCCCCAACATTTTGAATGCCCTGTCCGCCTTCAGCCCAGAGGGCTGAAAGGCGAATCATCTCTGTTTGAATGCCATTATCCCAATTACTTATCAATCTCATAACACTGGCGTAATAATGTTCTATTGCAGCCTCCTTGACCCTGTTTATGCGGGCATGTGTGTCCGCATATATGATCTTGAGGCTGCATCCAGCCTGCCATCTTTTCTTAATCTCTCTGAACATCTTACTGAGTTGGTTAAGGGCGTATTCTTCCCAGCAGCCTGTCTCCTGTTTTGTCCCAACGCCCCACATCATCAAAAACATAACAGGCTTTCTGTGGAAGACAAAATAACGTAAGCTGTATGCAATACGGGCTGCCTCTCTTTTATCAAGGCGTTTTCTTAAAAAACGCTTTTTATTAATGATAGTTAAGATATCATAGTATATCCTGCCTTCATTTTTTACCATGCCCGTTACCCAATAATATTACCCAATAATAGTTATTATGTCCTGTAGGGTATTAGTCTTTTTAATCTTTCTGCTTAACCTTACGGGCAAAGGTATTATCAACATTGTCTTTAAAAGGGGCATCCCCCTTGAGGTCGCCAATAAACCTTCTAAGGGAAATTGCCTCACGCCATGACGACTCCTTCAAAAGAACAGTCTTTGGGATCGTCTGATCCTCTATCATCCGCTTTATGCCAAGCCTTACTACTTCAAGGGGAAAATCAGGGAACTCTGCCTGCCCCACCTTGACTGCGCCATCTAAATTGCTGTAAACAAAATCATATGCCCTCTGAAGGGCATTGACGACCTTCTGGCATATATCAGGATGGGCCTTGATGTATGCAGTGGTGGTGGAAAGCCCTGTGAGGGCAAAATCCCCATAGATGTTCTTATAAGAAAACACCACATGGTATCCCTGCTTGACAGTGGATAGGGAGACTGTGGGCTCAAGCACCATTGCTATATCAGCCTGATCAT
>JALWQB010000051.1 GCA_026994795.1 Deltaproteobacteria bacterium | reverse complement strand
ATTTATCTCTTCTTCTCTAAATCCTGTCATTAATGAAAATGCCTTATTTGTCAAAAATACTTTCAGTTCTTTATCTATTACAACTACCCCCTGGGGGGTATCCTTGATAATATCTTTTAAAATCTGTCTTATATCTGAATGCCTTTTAATATCTGAGGCAATGCCCCTTATCTTGGCATCAACTATTCTTTGAATATATACATGGGTGAGCTTTACAGGGTCATTTAAAAGGCCATCTAAGAATAACGATACTAATTGAGCTATTATATTTAAGTTTCGTTTTTCTCTGATGCTCAATGGCCTTGAGGCGCTATTTGTAAGCATTAAAAGGCCAAATTCACCGATTGGAAGGCAGGCGATAACAAAATCATCTCTTTGAGCGTCTGCAAATAGTGGCTCTTTAGTCTCAAAGACATTCCAGAATTCTGGATTAGCCTGTGAAATGGATGAATATGGAGGTTGATAAAGTGTATCTGTTACAATACCGTTATTAAAGTGTTCAAATAAGGTTTTGAAGCCAGTAAGTTCTAACAGGCCCGTTTCAGGATTATATTTCAATAATGATACGCTTTCAAGGCCAAGCTCTAAAGACAATACCTTTAATATACCTTCTTGAAGTTTAACAGGGTCATGTTCTGACTTTGCTATATTTAATAGGCTAAGGATTATCCCCAAAGTTTTATCATGCGTATTTTGCACCTTATAAAGATAAGAGAGGACATTTTTTATGGTTTTATCCATTGGATTTATTCTCCATGCAGAAAGCTTAACATGCCCTTTGCCTTATCAACAAGATGGGCAGCCTTTTCTCTTGCCCTATTTAAGATGTCCTCCGCCCAGGGACAAATAGACAGCAGCATATTATATTCTTTTTCTTGGATTGGGCTATCTTGTATATTTAACGACATGGCGTCAACGCCTTTTTGTAAGAATTCCTTTGACAGCATATTGGCTATGCACACAATAATACCATTTTGGGGTGGCTTGCATTCAGATACTAATATATGATGATGCACTACTGCCTCTTCTATTGTCTGAGGTAGCTTCCACCTCCTTACAAGCCACTTGCCTACTTCTGTATGCAATAGCCCGATCTCTGTCTCTGCCTCTATAATGCTTATCCCACTGGAGGAAGAAAGGCGTATGACCTTATCAAATTCCTCCTGAAAATAGGTTGCCATAATGAGCTTTCCTATATCATGTAAAAGACCTATTGTAATAGAATCTTGTCGTTGAGATGAGTTACCCAATAAGTTGCTTATATGCTCAGATACAATACCTGTAGTAAAGGAATGATGCCAGAAATCTATAATGTTGAAGTAAGGAGATATGGAAAGCTGTGAAAATTGCTGGTGAAGCGCTGCGCTAAAGGCTATATTCCATACCTCGCATGCCCCTAAGAGCAATATTGCCTTTTTTATAGTTGCTACCTGTCCAGAAAAGCCAAAATATGCGCTATTTGCTACCTTTAATACTTGGGCGGTAATAGCAGGGTCTGATAAGATAATATCTTCTAATTCCTTTAAGTTTATATCTTCTGAAACGGAATTTTTTATAAGCCTTTCTATCAACAGAGGAGGCGACGGCAAAAGCTCTATCTGGGCGACCTTTAGAAGAAATTCACATTGTTTCATGTTTAGTTACAACCGTATAAGGTAAAAAGCGTTATCAAAAATAAGCAGTAATAATCATTATAAATAACTTTTTTTAAAAAAGCAATTTATTTTTTTATAATATCTTAGTCTTATAATGGGATTTATTTATAAATAAAAATCTATTTATCACAACATAAGGCATACTGACAGTTACTGCATATAGTCTCATTATATGATGGGTTCCAGTGGCTAATATGACCTGTATCCTGCATCTGCCACAGGATTGCCTGCATTATCTCCCTAAAATCCACTCTTAACCAATCAATAAAATGTGCATCTATATTTTTTAGGGGTATTTCTCTCCCTGTCTTCCAGAGGTCAATATAGGCAGGGACTATGCTGTCATAAGTAAAATTTTTATCATCTCTATTCACCATCTCGTCCCATACAATATAGCTATATAAAAGCAACTGAGTTGAAGGCATAATATCCCTTAGCTCAAATAGCGCCTCCTGGGCATTATCGCTATTGGTAGATTTTAGTAAGTTATACGCAAACCCCTTTAGCTTGTTAAGGTGAATATTTGTCGGCCTTCCAGTCTTATAGTCCAGCACAATAATATTGTCATCCCTCCTGTCTATCCTGTCAATCCTGCCCTTTAATCTTACAACCTTAGTGTTTACAGGAAGATGCGAATAAAATACCTTTTCAAGGTATATAAGCTGGGTTATTTGGGGGTGATGCCTTATAAGACAGTTTAATCTATAGAAAGCCCCCTTTTTTAGCATATACTGTCTTTCGTTTGAAAGGCTTGAAAAAACAGGGCTGTTTTTAAAGAGCATTTCAAAAATGCCGAGGAGCTCATCTAAGCTAAGGTCATCCTTTTTTATGCGCCCATCAAGTGTCTTGGCTTTAAGTTTTTGATAATATAAAAAGAGGGTTTCATGGACAAGATTTCCTATCTCCATGTAGTTTATATCTTTTAGGGTTGTCCCTTGATTGATTTCCATTATATAAGAATAGAAAAATTTTTTGGGGCAGGTCAGATAGGTATCAATATGGGTTGGGCTTATGCCGTTTCCAAATAGTTGGCATAGCTTCGCTATATGGGCATTGGTCTTTTTAATAGGGCTGTCTGTAAGTGAAGAAAGCCCTTGAGGCAAATCCCCTGTACTGTCCCCGCGCCGTATGAGGTCGTCTTCTATCCTCTTTTGGGCATTTTTCTCAAGCTCCCATATAAGTTTTTCAACAAATCTGCTCCTGAAGCCCTTGCCTCCTAACATCTCATCAGGGCCTTGCCCCGCCTCTTCCTGATATCTCCACATGATATTGGCCGTTTTAGCTGAGGCTATGAGGCGTTCAAAATAATATTTCATTATAATTTCTTCCTTATACCTGTCTGGAAGCCCCAGGGCCCGCCTAATGCCATGAGGGAGTATTGGATTCATATCCTGACCCATAGGCAGTATGCCTTCATTTGCGTCAATAAAGAATACTGTTGAAAAGTTTATAAGGCGCGTCTCAAGCAAGCCCATTACCTGAATGCCGGAAAGGGGCTCTCCCTCAAATGGTATGCGCTTACCTCTTGCCGTCAGTTCAAAGAGCTTAAATATCCTTTGAAGCCCCATCTTGACCCCAGAAAAACGGGCAGCCTCAATCTCTTTTACTATATCATCTTCAATACAATCTATTGCCATAATATCTAATTCTCGGCGTGCATCGCCAGTTTTTATCCTGTCTCTCAAAAGACATGTGATCTTTCTTATAACAGCGGAAAGCCCCTTTAAGGTAGTTATGCCTTCAAGCGGCAATATTATCTCATCCATCAAGAAAAAAAATTCTTCTCTTGCGTGCCCTGTTTCTAATGTTAAGTTTAACTTATTGATAATATTATTTATATCATCAAATGACAAGAAAGATGCCCCATGACGCAAAATGGCGTTTATAACTGGAGAAAGGTCAATAAACCTGTTTCTTATGATATCCAAGAGGTCTTTTAACCTGTATCTACCGGCATTTTTATTGATTATAAGAGAAAATAATGACCTTATAAATATAAAGGCAGGGGATAGGGTTAATGGGTATCCCATTGTAACATTTATTTCTTTATATATCAGTTGGTAAAGACAGGGGATAAGCGCTGACGGGTTCAATAAAACAATGGCGCATTCATCAGGGCCTTTGGCCTCAATGCCTATTTTGTCAAGCTGTCTTTTTAAGTCAGAAAGCTCGTCATGGAGGGATGCCCCCTCAAAAAAATAAAGTTTTCCCCCCCCTGTATGATGACCATAGCTCATGGCTCTGGTATCATTGCTTTCAATATCGTTATTTTCATCTATTATCTCAACAGCTTTTATGCCCCACTCATCTTTCCATCTCCTGTATGCCTCTGGCAATGGCTTGCTTGTCCCATGCCAGAATATGTCTGCGCCATTATCATAAAGGCGCTTAAATATCAGGCTCTCACAGGCGGTAAGGGCGTAAAAGCCTACTATAAGATATTTTTTTGTCTTTATAATGTCAGATAATTTGTTGAGATTATGGGATATTTCTGAAACAATCTGGGTTTTTGTAATAAGCCCTTCATCCGTACAGTATTTTTTAAAAAGGCTATATATGGAGCTTAGATTGAGGATAATATCTTTAATCTTTTCTTGTTGCGTATCAACATAGCCTATGTCCTTTGGAAGCCCGCCTAAAAGCTCAAGGTCAAACTCTTCAAAGACCCTTAATATCCTTATCGCCCACGGGAAAAACATATCCCAGTCACTGAAGGCATTGTTTGGGGTATGGGAACTAAAATTAACATTCTGAAAATGCACTTTGCTTAATAGGTCAGTATGTGAACTGGAATTATGCGATATGGCGTTAGAATATGCCTTATATACAAACCATGCGGCATCAAGGTCTGAGGCAAGGAGGTATTGTCCATCCATTAGGGCGTAAGTAGTTAAAAACCAATCTTCTATGGGGAATATTTCAGGCAGTATCATAGGAGAGTCGGCCTTTTCAGCAATATAATGCTTTAGAAAGGCAACAGACCTTCGTGTAGGCACAAGCACTGAAAGTGAATTATGGGCATCTGGGTCCGATACAATTATATCCGCAATGTGCTTTAAAAGATTAACCCTTGGCAATGCAAGATATATAGCCATAAAATTTATACTAAATCCTTATTTTAATATAGATTTTATTTGCATTATTATACAGTTATAATGACAGAATTAATAAAATACGCTATGTATCCAACAAGTTTTTTATCAGGAAAGAGCCTGCATATTATCTGTTTATAACTGTCAACCTGTCTTTTATGAACAGGTAAGCTATCTCCTTTTTCTGTCTTAAATTCTATAATCCTTGCCTCATCAGTTGTAATCACTATCCTGTCAGGCCGTATGGCGCTTACAGGCGAATCTTTAGAGGATGGAAGCAATATATCCCTTTCTTTTAATATAAGCTCATATTGGCGGGGAAAGACCTTTTCAATAAGAGGCGATGATGTTAGTTGAGATATATATACTGAAAAGTCCTTTTCAGCAGACCAGTCGCATTCCCTTTCGCCAAGCATTATCATAGCCTTTTTAACTAATGTGGTAGGGTCTTTGAGGTCATCAATGCCATCTGCAAAATACATAGAGGCATGAAATATCCTGCCCCTTCTCTTGCTTATAGCGCTTGAATGTCCCTCTATAAGGTCATTATCTGGATTAACAGGTCTAAATCTAATCATGCTTATTGTTTTAAGGATATTATTTCTATATCCAATGCTTCTAATTCTTTTAATCCATCTAAGTTATCAGTTTTGTCATAATGCCCGATGCTTAGTATAAGCTCTTTAAGGCACTTTGATATAGGGGCAAGCCCCCCTTTTTTCGGTATGGTAACAAATAGATAAAGCGCCTCTATTGCCCTTGTAAATGCCACATATAAGAGATTTAAAAGCTCTATCGCCTCCCTTGCCCATAATTGAGATCGCCTTTTAAGCAGTTCGTCAGGCAGCGGGGTTGAGAGGTGGACAAGCCTATTTTTATAGAGGTCAATCGGGGCAATGCCCTGTATGCGCCAGTTAGTAAACGGGATAAATACAGTATTAAATTCAAGCCCCTTTGCCTTGTGTATGGTAAGTATCTTTACGGCATTATTCTCAATATCACCTTCAAACATGACCCTTTGAGACAGGCCGTCAGTCTCAAGAAAGTTTAAAAAGCTGGAAATTGACCCCCCTATTGATATATCAAACTGATAGGATGTCTCCAGTAAAGTTGATATAAATATAGAGTCATGGTTTAGTCCCAGAAAATTAATGACCTCATATATGGCCTCATAGGGGCCGCGGGATAATACCTTATTCCTTAAGCTGTCTTTTATAATAAGCCTTAGCTCATTTAATATGCCATCCTTTCTCCTGAGCCACTCTTCATATATATTGTTAATATCTCCCTTAATCCCCATGAGTTTTTTTATGGCCTCAGTCTTCAAGAGGGCGTAAAGAGATGCCTCGTCATCTTCATAAAATACTGCCCTTAAGGCTGAGACAATAGTCCTCACATCCCTTGAATCTTTAAGCATCAAGGAATTTTCAGTAATAGCAGGTATCCCCCTTTCAAACAGCCACTTGCTCACAATCTCCCCATCTTTATTTGAACGCACAAGGCATGCAATATCCTTTTGGATATCCCCTTCTTTCTGACCTGCCCTTATCCCCTCCATCTCCCTTAAAAATTGCGCCTTCACTGCATCTTCAATATCAGCTCCCTTATCCGCATCACATAAAAATATCTTTACCATACCCTTGGGTGAGTTCACCTTCGGAGTTTGCTGAACATCACTGTAACAGCTTGAGATTATTGTTGATATATCATCTTTTACAGTTAAGGGCGTGTCCTTTCCTATCATATTTGATGTAATTATAGAGACAGAGGGAGCAGTCTTGTCTTGCAGTTGAGAAAAGAGGGCATTTACAAAATGAACGATTGTCTTACAGGAGCGATAATTATATTTAAGAACATGGCTTTTAGGGGTATCTATTGCGGGAAAGCTCGTCAACACCTCGTCAAAGAGCCTCATATCACCGCCCCTCCAGCCATATATCGCCTGTTTTAGGTCACCTACAATGAATAATGAGCCTCCCATTGAAAGCGCTTCATCAAATATGGGCATAAGGGCATCCCATTGGCCCCTTGATGTGTCTTGGAACTCATCAAATAAAAAGTGCACAAGCCTTCCGTCAAAATGTGAGAACAGCACAGGCAAAAGCCCATTGTTGACTATCTTATCTTTGATTATCCTTGTCCAGTATTCAGAGCCATAAATCACTCCTTCCCTTATGGAAAAGGCATCAACCTCCTTTTTCATGCGGACGAGGAGCTCTGAATAACCTGAAACCCTTATATATGGCCTGAGCTCTATATATTTTTCTATTGTTTGCTTCAGCGTATTGAACGCCTCTTTAAACTCCTTGACTTTATCGTCATTATGAAAAGATTTATTCCCTTGAGATGGCCTGAAATTCTTTTTAAAAAGGTCTTCAACATCCCTTTTAAATATCTTTTTATTCACAATCTCATCAACAGGCATCCTCTCTATGATGCCCCTTGTAAGATTTCCTTTCAGGGCATCTTTTACGCCTTTATAAGCATTAAAGAAGCGTTTATAGGAACTTATAAGGTCATCTTTCAGCTTATTCCACTGGCTGCAGGATATGGGAGGGGGCAAAAGCCCGTCAGTTATAAGGGGGAAGAGGTCACTAAGCCTTTTTAACAGCCCATATTCAGGATAAAATCCGCCCCTTTCATCAATATCAAAATATGTGTTAAGCGCATTTTCCGCAATCTGAGGGCAATTTATAAGTGCGTCTTCAAGGACAAGGAAAAAGGCGTCTTCTACAGGCTGCGTTGCGTCAAATACCGCATTTAATTCAGCAGCCATCCCTAAATCAAAGGATAACGCATTGAGAATGCTAAATAAGAAGCTGTCTATTGTGCGGATATGAAAGTCTGAAAAGTGGTCAAGTATTACATCAATCCAGTTTGAGGCATCTATTTGAGAAAGCCCTGTTGCTTCTTTAAGGCTATCTCCTTGCCTTCCATTGAGGGCAATCTCTTTAAGGTGGCCGATAATGCGCTGGCGCATCTCATAGGCCGCCTTATTGGTAAAGGTGATTGCGACAATGCCCTTCAGGACATCCCTTGAAGGAGATGACCTTGAGAGCAGGGCAAGAAACCTTGTGCTCAAGGCATAGGTCTTTCCTGCCCCAGCAGATGCCTTTACCCTTATAAGCTCACTTTTATCAGGAGAGCGGGTTTTCAAATATAGCT
>JALWQB010000050.1 GCA_026994795.1 Deltaproteobacteria bacterium | reverse complement strand
GTAATGGCGCAGTTAAAGGCAATGGAGACAAAGAGGGTTAATGAACAGCGCAGGAGGTGGAAGATGTATCTTTTGCGACTGATGCTGCAAAAGGGTTATAAAAGAGAAGAGGTCTTTCACCTTTTGCAATCTCTATTATATCATCACTATATATTGATTCGCCCTTATCCCTTGAGAGGAATATATAGGCTATCTTACCCCTTATCCTGCCCCCTTCTATTGCCTCTATTGCAGTATTAAGGAGCTCAACCGCAGCCTTATCCCTTCCTGTTGTCCACCATCCAAAATTTATCATAGGTTAATAGTTAATATAATAATTTTAATCACTTTTATGATGTTTGTACTTGAACACTCATCTATCTATTTCTGACAAAACGCTCTATGAACTCACGTGGGGAAATTATTTCAATATTTATATACTTCTTGATTTCCCTTAAATGCTTATCGCCAGAAACAATCACTTGGCTATCAAGCGCTACAGCGCATTCTATAAATTTGTTATCATCAGGATCATTTTTTACCACCTTCAACTTTGGGGTATGAGCAGCAAACACAGAATTGTAACCCTCAGCAAATAACCTTCTGAGCTTAAACAATTCTTCCTTCTCTTTTAATCCAAGCCGACTTAGCACATTTATATATTCTTCAACTATGCTTTGGGATAGACATAGCACTATTTCTCCATCCTTCCATAAGTTTATTATATCTCTTGGGATACCTCCAAAAAATGAAGATATAAATACATTTGTATCTATTACAACTCTAAGGTTATTTGGCACTGCTTAATCTTGCTTCTTTAATAGCTGTATCAATATCTGACTCAGAAATATTATTTTTTGACAAATTCATGCCAATCCTATCCCACAGATTGTCAATATAGGCTCTCATATCCCTTTCTTTTGTATAGTTTTCCAGTAATCCCCTCACAAATTCGCTCAAAGTCTTGCCTTCTAACTTGGCTAACCTACTGACTTTATCTTTCAGGCTTATCTCAAGCCTAACAATCATTTGAGTCTGAATCGTCATAACACCCCTCCTAAAAAAGATGAAATTACAGGCATATATTCACTCTAAGTTGATTATTAGCGTCTTAGTGTATCCTCTCATATCTTATCATCACCCATAAGACCTGTTAGTTCCATAAGCTCATCCCATGAAGTTATGCGCTTAAAAGGTAAGGCTTCCCATATCCTCATAAAAGGCACTCAAAGCCTCTTTTGCACCTTCAATCGGTCCAATACCTACATCTAATTGGGTCTTAATTAGGCTATCAACAATCTCCCACACAATTTTTTCTGGCACAGGCAGGCACTCTTCAAGCCAGTAACTGGTAATATCTTCCTTTCTAAGGCCTTCAATCCCATATTTATTATGGGCTATATCAATAAAGGCGCCCATTGTATCTGCAACCACGCCATCAATATCAAATGCAAAAAGGTGTGGACTTAATTTTTTCCTTTGGTATTTCATAGAGATTATGATAACGTATTTCATCTAAATAGTAAACCTTTTCATGGAGGTAATTTGAGATATATACACAAGGGTGTTGGTATTAAGATTTCCGCCTGATATTACAGACAAACCCTTAGTATGCAGGCTTGCATTGGAAACACCCCTAAACCGGGGATATATGATAAATCCATATTGGATGCAGTAAGGAGCGTCTATGATGATGAGGCATTTGAACTGTCAAGGCTTCTTGCAAGGGAAGAGGGCATATTTGTCGGCATGAGCTCAGGCGCAGCCCTTAGTATTGCCCTTAAGGAGGCATCAGAGCTTGAGAACAGAGAGGTCTTTAATGGCCTTATTGTTGACTTTGCCAAAAGGATGGGGGCATGTGCGATGTTAAGGGGACTCAGGGCAGTGTCAGACTTTGACTCAGAGCTTCAACGCGCCCTTATGAACAGAAAACTTTCAAGGGATATAGAGACAGTCTTTCTTATGACAGGGTT
>JALWQB010000049.1 GCA_026994795.1 Deltaproteobacteria bacterium | reverse complement strand
GCCTTCAACTATTTATTACAGAAATTTGAGGTTGCAACAGACTAATTTTTGTGTGTAATATCAAAAAAAGGAAGACTGCCGTCCCGCTTATGGCGGGGCGGCTTCGTCCAACACCGCTATAGAAAAAGAAAATAGTCATGTTTCATCTGATTGCTATTTTATACCTTATATGGTAGCCTAATGTAAAAAAATGGGGCGGGATAGTATGCCTTCAGGATTAAAAAGGCTTCCAATTGGTATCCAGACCTTTTCAGAGATCATCAAGGGCAACTACTATTATGTGGATAAGACAAGATTTGTCCTTGAGCTTATCAACAGGGGAAAATACTTCTTTTTATCAAGGTCAAGGCGATTCGGGAAAAGCCTTTTTCTGGACACACTCTATGAGGCGTTTTATGGGAATAAAGACCTATTTAAGGGGTTATACATCAATTCAAGGTATGATTTCCCAACTTATCCTGTTATCAGGATAAGTTTTGGCAGTGGAGATTATTTTTCTGAAGAAAATATAATTCATGAAATAGAGTATCTCTTGCATATTAATTAGGAAGAACTGCAAATCAAGTGTTCTGACACTAACTATCAGTATTTTTTCAGAGACTTGATCAGGAAAGCCTATAGCGAATACAACGCCAATGTAGTCATTTTGGTAGATGAATATGACAAGCCCATAATTGACAATATAGAAAACAGGGGGCTTGCAAGGAAGGCAAGGAATATACTGAGAAATTTTTATAGCGCTCTCAAGGATTGCGACAGATATATCAGGTTTGCCTTCATAACTGGGGTGAGCAAGTTCTCAAAGCTCAATCTGTTTAGCGGGCTTAACAATCTGGAAGACATAACCAATGATGTAAGATATGCAGAAATATGTGGCTATACCCCAAAAGAGCTAAAAACGGTATTTGGAGACGCCCTTAGAGGGGTAGATTGGGATAGATTTAAAAGATGGTATAATGGATACAACTATTTTGGCGAAAAGTTGTATAATCCCTATGATGTGCTCTTGTTTATAAGCAAGAATTTTGAGTTTAGAAATTACTGGTGGGCTACAGGCAATCCGAGTTTTTTACTGAAAAAATTAAAGGAATGGCGTTACTACATACCAGAAGTGGAAAACGCTATTGTCTCAGAAGAGACCCTTGAGGCATTTGATATTGATTACATAGACCTTGTGGCCCTTTTGTGGCAAACAGGTTATCTGACCTTTGATCAAAAAATCATAGATGATTTTGGCAGGATAAGATATAAATTAAAGGTCCCAAACTTAGAGATTCAGTTATCATTGAATGAGCTGTTCACAAGCTGCCTTACAGGCATCAACTATGAGACAAGGCAGGAAAATGTCCTTTTGACGCCCTCTCTTCAGGAGACCCTGAGAGATTCATCAAGAGATTAAAAGAACTCTTTTCATCCATTCCTTACACTGCCTATGTCAACAATATCATTTCACAATATGAAGGCTACTATACGAGTATAGTCTTTACCTGTTTGATGGCGCTTGGTTTTGAGGTGATTCCAGAAGATATAACCAACAGGGGGCGGATTGATCTGACCTTAAAGACCAGAGACAGAATATGGATAATAGAGTTCAAGGTAGATGCTGATGAAAGTCCGATTAAACAGATTAAGGAGAAAGGTTACTTTGAGAAATATCTCGGGGAAAACAGGGAAATATTCATCGTGGGCATAAATTTTGACAGCCATGAAAAGAACATAAAAAATTATGAGTTTGAAACTATAGTTAATTGATATAAATTCATCTTCATTACTGTTCATAAACATTAGTCTTTAGTATCCCTGAAAGATATATGTCCATTTTTAATGTCTGCCTCAAAACCTGAAGGGTCTGTATTAGAAATTTCATTCCACATCTTAAATTCTTTTTGAATTCTTATAAATTCTTTATAAAATTTTAAGGCGTCCCATAAAATCTCTTCTTCAGTTTTATTTATTT
>JALWQB010000048.1 GCA_026994795.1 Deltaproteobacteria bacterium | reverse complement strand
ATTTTTTGCCCGCTTATCTGTCTTAATATTATACCCTTATCTCCCTTCCCTCAATAATCCTCTTTATATTTGCGTGATGTTTAATCCATATTATTAGTGAAATCAGCCAGATAAATGGTTCTATAAAAGGAGATGGGGTGAGTATGCGAAAGGCTATAGGGGCAATAAAAGATGCCCCCAGGGAAGAGGCTGATACAATGCCAGTTACCTTTAATATGGCTATAAACGCCGCCATTGACGCAAGCGATGCCTTTATAGATACGGCAACGAATACCCCAAGGGCAGTTGCAACCCCTTTTCCGCCTCTTCCCCTCAAAAAGACCGAAAAACAGTGTCCCGCCACTGCACACAGGCCGATAATTCCTATAAAAGCGTCATGTAGCGCATTAGAGGCAAGAAAATTTTTATAAATATATACAGGCAAAAAACCCTTTAAAAAATCAAGAAAAAGGACTAAAAGACCCCATTTTTTACCTATAACCCTTGCTACATTTGTTGCCCCGATATTACCGCTGCCTCTCTTTCTTATGTCCACGCCCTTATATCTTCCAACAATGAGCCCAAATGGGATAGAGCCTGCTATGTAAGCGATAACAGATAGTAAAACCCTGTATTCAAGCATTGACATTTTTCCTGTCCCGCTCCTTGAAAGCTGCGCCGTGTTATTTTGACGCCGCGCTAATCTGGGGCAATTTGCATGATTGCCCTTATTGGCCAATATACCTGTTAAAATATCCAAACTTTATATGTGGAAAAAGCCTTTTTAAGCGCCTTGCCATACCTTTTATCCCGAGCCTGTTGCCTGATGGGGCATAATCAATATGCTCTAAATACCAGTCAGGGTCAATATTATGATTTCTTAATTGAATAAGGTCAATCCCGAACCTGTCTATGTATTCACAAAGACGGTTAAGCTCTGCCTCATCATCACTTACCCCAGGCATTATAAAGAGGTTAATGGAGACAAAGCCTCCCATATCTTTCATAATGCCCCAGGATGCAAGAACATCATCAAGGCTGTATCCCCTTGGCCTGTAATATCTCATGTAATACTCTTTTCTTATAGAATTCATACTGATACGAATAGAATTCAGGCCAGAGCGCCTTAAAAGCTCTACGCCCTCTGGAATGCTTGCATTTGTATTTAGATTTATCGTGCCTTTTGCGGTCTTTTTTCTGATTTCCTTTATTGCCTCTGAAAGCAGCTTATAGTTTGTCAATGGCTCTCCCTCACACCCTTGGCCAAAACTTACAATTGGCCTCTTTGCCCTGCCTATATGGGAGAGGGCAACCTCGCATATCTCGCTTACAGACGGGATAAAGCCCATTCGTTCATGAGTTGACGGCACCTTAGACCCTTTATCCTGAAGGGACAGGCACCCAAGACATGAGGCATTGCAGGATGTTGATGTAGGAAGCGGCGCCTCAAACCTTCCGAGAAAAAAATTCTTTGCAGCAGGACAACCATATTGAAGCGAACACTTTCCAAGATGCTGGATGAGCCTGTTGCCCTCTGACGCCTTTATGTGCCTCTTTGTGGCCTTTATGACCTTTTTCCTATCAAACAGCCTTATATCCTGACGCCTGTCTCTATCGCTCCTGAAGCCCGCAACCCAGAACCTGCCGTCCCGCCATCCAACAGCAGTATATGCAAACAGGGGAAGAGGAGGGGATGAGCTATCCTTTTTGACAAAGGCCGACAGCGCTGTCTGAGTATATGCAGGCGCCATAAATGCAGCAACCGCATATATATCCTCACCATCAGGCCCTTCATAAAGCGCAACCATCTCGTTCCGCTCCATATCCCAGCCAACAGGCGCCCTATCAGGCAGGACAAAGAGCTCGCTTCCATAGGGCAAGGGGATAAGGTCATCACTTGGCACAGGATGGATTACAGAGGCGCTCCTTCCTGCCATACGCAAAAAGGGGTGCTCCATGATATTTCCACTGGCATCTGAGAA
>JALWQB010000047.1 GCA_026994795.1 Deltaproteobacteria bacterium | reverse complement strand
CAAAAGGCCCTTATAAGGGATTGCTTTTTTTGCTCCTTTTAGAGTTTGCATTTGCTATTGTAAAACCCCTTATACTTGGGGGAGCGGGAGAGTAATTTGAGGTTATAGAGGTGATAAAGGGGATAGAGGTTGTAGAGGAGAGAAGAGGATACTGGGGAAGGCGGTATTAGACGCCTTTTATAAGAGCCTTTATAGCTTTTACAACCTCTAACCCTCTCCTCTATAACCTTTACAGCCTTTACAGCCTCTACAACCTAAATAATATAGGGAGGGTATTAAGTTATGAAGGCATTTAAGACACTGTTTATTGTTGTAATGTTTTTAACATTGCTATGGCCGATGGATGCCTTTTCTGGCGGAGGGGGGGCATATCCGAACGGGGCAGAGGCATTTATGATAGGCGCGGCGCCTCCGCCTGGGCTTACTTATTTAAATTATTTTTATTTTTACAGCGCTGATGAGCTAAAGGACAGCAATGGCGACGACTCAAAGATGTTAGACGACATTACTATATTTGCTGAGGTGGCGCGTTTTATCTGGATAACTAAAAAACAGGTGTTAGGGGCAAATTACGGGCAGCATCTCTTTCTCTTAGGAATTGATGTTGATATGGACCTTAATTCACCTGCTGGCATTGAGGGAGGCACAGAATATCATGATACGGACATGCCCTTTATAATATGGTCTCCACTCCTTCTTACATGGCACCTTATGGAGGGTAAATTCCATGCCGTCCTTGATCTGGCGGATATTTATATCCCATTATATAATGATGACCCAACCAATTTTGTAAGCCTTGGCAGAAACTTCTGGACAATAGAGCCTGTGCTTGCAATGACCTATATGCCTACGCATGCATGGGAATTTTCTGTAAAGCTGATGTATGATTTTAACACAAAGCAAGAGGATTGGTGCCCCGGACCGCCGGTAAAGATTGACAGGACGCCGGGCCAGGAGTTTCACATGGACTTTAATATGTCTTATGGGGTTAATCCATATTTGAGGCTCGGATTGGGTGGCTATTACTACAGACAGGTCAAAAACGATGATTTTGATGATGTTGATAAGCTCCCTGCCCCTCTTGTCCCGGTAGTCAAAGCCATAGAGGGTGAGCAAGGTCAGGTATGGGCGCTAGGGCCAGGCGTATGGTTTAAGCATGGGAAGCTAATGGCAACCTTGCGCTCACAATGGGAGTTTGAGGCAAAGAACCATACTGAGGGTTACAATATATGGTTTAAGTTGATATATCCGTTTTAAGGGAGATAGTTGAATAAATAGAACAGAAAAGGAGAAAAAGGTTATGAGTGATGACAATAAGATTATTCTTACTGAAAGTGAGATGGTTGATGCATGGTATAATATATTGCCTGACCTTCCAACCCCGCTTGCGCCGCCTTTAAATCCTCAGACAGGCCAGCCTGTATCGCCTGATGATTTAAGGCCAATCTTTCCTGATTCCCTGATTATGCAGGAGGTAAGCCCTGAGCCGTGGCATGAAATACCCTCTGAAGTAAAAGAGATATATAAATTGTGGCGTCCAAGCCCGCTTCAAAGGGCAAGAAACCTTGAAAAGGCGTTAAAGACCCCTGCGCGCATATATTATAAGAATGAGGGGGTAAGCCCTCCGGGCAGCCATAAGCCAAACACCGCTGTCGCTCAGGCATATTACAATAAGATGGCAGGCGTAAAGAGGCTTGCGACAGAGACAGGCGCAGGCCAGTGGGGAAGCGCTTTATCGTTTGCCTGTAAGTTATTTGATCTCAAGTGCACTGTCTATATGGTAAAGGTAAGTTATGAGCAAAAGCCCTATAGGAAAATACTTATGCATATCTGGGATGGCGAGGTCTTTCCATCCCCAACTGACAAGACTAATTCTGGCAGAAAGATACTGGAAGCAAATCCTGACTCAAAGGGCAGCCTTGGCATAGCAATATCAGAGGCAGTTGAAGATGCCGCTACCCATGAAGACACAAACTATGCCCTTGGAAGCGTGTTGAACCATGTCCTCCTTCACCAGACAGTAATAGGACTTGAGACCCAGAAACAGTTGAAGATAGCAGGTGAAGAGCCTGATATAGTGATGGGATGCGTTGGAGGGGGGTCAAACTTTGGGGGTATGGCAATACCGTTTGTAAGAGACAAGATAAAAGAGGGGAAAGAGACAGAGATAATTGGCATTGAGCCAAAGAGCTGCCCAACGCTCACAAAAGGGATGTATCAGTATGATTTTGGCGATACTGCCGGCATGACCCCGCTTCTTCTCATGCACACGCTGGGCCATACCTTTGAACCGCCTGGAATACACGCTGGCGGGCTGCGTTATCACGGAGATGCCCCTGTTTTGTGTAAGCTGGTGCATGACGGCTATATAAAGGCAAGGGCATATACGCAGAACCCCGTATTTGAGGCGGCAACCCTGTTTGCAAGGACAGAGGGCATTATCCCCGCGCCTGAGACCGCACATGTCATAAAAGGCGTTGTAGAAGAGGCATTAAAGTGCAAGGAAACAGGCGAGGAAAAGTGTATAGTATTCTGTTTTAGCGGCCATGGCCACTTTGACCTTGCCGCCTATGATGACTACCTTGAAAACAGGCTTGAAGACTATGAATACCCTGAAGAGATGATAAAAGAGGCATTGTCTCATATTCCTAAATTCCCAACAGGCATTTAGGAAAGATACGTTGAAGGCATTTAAGCAGTTGTAATCAGTTTAAAAAGGCTATTGGTTTTTCATACCAATAGCCTTTTTTTATATTATTTCCTGATAAAAGATCAATTAATAAGTCGGACATCTTGTATGACATAGGTTGACCCCCTTGGAACAAGCTCTTTTTTAATATGTAAAATATCCTCTTTTGACAATAGGGACCTGTCCCATGTGGTTCTAAACATGTGCGGTATCTGACTATTAGATATAATGTCTATTGACTCTATTATAGAAGACTTCCCTTTATCTACCCCAAAGAGTCCATACTTTTCTATTGGAGACTTTATATCCATTGCAATAAAGTCAACCAACCTTTCATCTATAACCCTCTTGATTACATTAGGATTTGAGCCATTTGTATCCAGCTTTATCTGAAAGTTTAAGAGCCTTATCTCCTTTAGCATTTCAATAAGGCCACTTTGACAGGTAGGCTCCCCTCCTGATATCACAACGCCTTTTAAGAGACCTGCCCTTGTCTTTAAAAATGAAATGAGCTTGTTTGTCCCATTGCTCTCTTTTTTAAAGGGTATAAGAGGCCTGTTATGACAATAAGGGCAGTTAAAATTACACCCTTGGACAAAAACTACACATGAGACCTTGCCTGGGAAATCACAGAGCGAAAAGGGCTCAATACCTGCTATCTCCATAAGTGTCTCTCTCCTTTCTTATTCTTTTTAGTCTTCTTCTATGGATAATCAAACTGAGAAGACCTCCCTTATTGTAAACTCAGCCTGTTTCCCCTCATTCCACTGATTTACGGGCCTGAGGTAGCCAACTACCCTTGAATATACCTCTGTCGTGCAATTACACACGGGGCATTTTGGGTGTTCACCTTCTATGTATCCATGGATTGAACATATTGAAAATGTTGGGGTTATGGTAAAGTATGGAAGGGTGTAATTTTTGCATACCGTTTTTACAAATTCCTTAACAGCCTCAGGATGAGGGGCCTTTTCTCCCAGGAATGCGTGGAAGACTGTGCCTCCAGTGTATGCGGATTGAAGGTCATCCTGCAGGGAAAGGGCATAGAAGACATCAGATGTATAGTTTACAGGAAGTTGTGTGGAGTTTGTGTAGAATGGCACGCCTGTCTTTTCCTTATTAAGGCACTTTATGTCAGGGAAACGCTCATTATCCAGCCTTGCAAGCCTGTATGCAGTGCCCTCTCCAGGGGTTGCCTCAAGATTATATAGATTTCCTGTCTCCTGCTGGAAGGTCATAAGCCTCTTTTTCATGTGCTCAAGCACATATTTTGCGAAGGCATTGCCCTCATCTGTGCCTATATCCTTTCCCATAAAGTTTATTATGGCCTCATTCATTCCAATAAGCCCTATAGTGGAAAAGTGATTATTCCAGTAACAGCCGTATCGCCTCTTAACGTCACGCAGGTAATATCTTGTGTATGGATAGAGCCCTGCATCTGCAAAGTGCTCAAGCACCTTTCTCTTGGTCTCAAGGCTTGTCTTTGCAACCTCCATGAGCCTGTCAAGCCTTTTTATAAATTCCTTTTTGGAACTTGCAAGATATCCAATCCTTGCCATGTTAATGGTAACAACCCCTATTGAGCCTGTAAGGGGGTCTGCTCCAAAGAGCCCGCCTCCCCTCTTTTCTAATGAGCGCAGGTCAAGCCTCAGCCTGCAGCACATTGACCTTGCATCCTCTGGAGACATATCTGAATTCATAAAGTTCGCAAAATAGGGTATTCCATAGCGTGCGGTAACATCCCACAGCATCTTTATTGAGGGGTTGTCAAAATCAAAGTCATCAGTGATGTTATAGGTTGGTATTGGGAATGTAAATACCCTGCCTCGCGCATCCCCCTCTGACATTACCTCAAGAAACGCCCTGTTGAGCATGTCCATTTCAGCCTGAAAATCGCCGTAAGCAACATCCCTTATATATTCGCCGCCTATAACTACAGGCTGGTCTTTTAAGGTAGAGGGCGGGATAATATCAAATGTAAGGTTTGTAAACGGCGTCTGAAAGCCTACCCTTGTCGGGACATTTACATTAAATACGAACTCTTGAAGCGCCTGTTTGACCTCCCTGTATCCAAGGTTGTCATAGCGGATAAATGGCGCAAGCAAGGTGTCAAAGTTTGAAAATGCCTGAGCCCCTGCCGCCTCTCCCTGTAATGTATAAAAAAAGTTTACAATCTGACCAAGCGCGCTCCTGAAGTGCCTTGCAGGGCTGCTCTCTGCCTTGCCGGGCGCGCCTCTGAAGCCTGAGAGGAGGAGGTCCTGAAGGTCCCATCCCACGCAATACACTGACAACAACCCAAGGTCATGTATGTGAATGTCCCCGCTGGTATGGGCATCCCTTACCTCAGGGGTATAAATCTTGTTAAGCCAGTAGGTCTTGCTGACCTCGCTTGATATGTAATTATTAAGCCCTTGGAGGGAATATGACATATTGCTGTTTTCCTGCACCTTCCAGTCAAGACGGTTAAGATACTGGTCTATAAGGTCAAGGTCTGCCTTTTTCGCCATCTCCCTTATACGGGCATGCTGATCGCGATATAGGATATATGCCTTTGCAGTCTTTTTATATGGCGAGGATAAAAGGGTCTCTTCTACTATGTCTTGTATATCCTCAACAGATGGGAGATGACCGTCAAATATACTCTGGGCAACTGTCAGAACCCTTATAGTAAGCCTCCTTGCCTCTGTCATACCAAATTCCCCGGTAGCTCTCCCTGCCTTTAATATGGCTGAGGTTATCTTTGATGAATCAAAAGTAACAACCCTTCCATCTCGCTTGATTATCTTACTAAAAAATGTAGTATTATTTTCATCCCTTGTGTCTGCGCCCACATTAGACGCTATATCATAATTATGAAATTCCATTATATATATTCTCCCTTCCGTATCTAATGGCTTAATAATTTTATAATAGTTTATAACAATATATAGGGTTTTAATATTGATGCGCTACTATATATTGTTTTTTTTTATTGTCAAGCATGGAATAGAGGTTGTAGAAGGGACAGGACTACCTCAAAGGTCATACAGGTTTTACGTTAAAAAATACTACCATTTTCTGCGATAACATATAAAATATAACATACTGTAACATACAAAAAATAAGGAGGTAATTATATGATTTCAGAAAAAATGCTTTCTTTTATGGAGAGGGCATCATGGATAAGAAAGATGTTTGAGGAGGGGGCAAGGCTTAAAAAATTACATGGGGCTGAAAATGTACTGGATTTTAGCCTCGGCAATCCTGACATACCGCCTCCAGAGGTATTTGATGAGGCGCTTTTGGAAGAGGCGAAAAAGACAGGCCCTTGGGTGCACAGTTATATGCAAAATGCAGGTTATGAGGATGTCAGGAAGGCAATTTCGCTACAGGTTAAAGAAGACCACAAAAAACAACCTTTTCCTTCACATATCATTATGACATGCGGGGCAGCAGGCGGGTTAAATTGTATATTCAAGGCAATTTTGAATGAAGGGGATGAGGTCATAGTCCCATCACCCTATTTTGTAGAATATGGCTTTTATGTAGATAATCATGGCGGAAGGCTCGTGCCTGTAGAGACTATGGATGATTTCTCCCTTGACTTAAACGCTATCAAAGAGGCAATTACCGATAAGACAAAAGCAGTACTCATAAATTCTCCAAATAATCCTACTGGGGTAATTTATGATAGAGATAGGCTTAAAGGGCTTGCCTCTATCTTAAAGGAAAAAGGATTTGAGCTAAACGCTCGCATTTACCTGATATCAGATGAGCCATACAGGAGACTTGTCTTTGATAATGAGACTGTCCCATCGCTTTTTGACCTGTATGAAGATACAATTATCACTACTTCCTTTTCAAAAGACCTATCCATACCAGGTGAGCGTATTGGATATATTGCAATAAACCCTGATTGCAGGGATGCAGACCTCATTTCAGGGGCAATGACCCTTGCAAACAGGATTTTGGGCTTTGTAAATGCCCCTGCCCTTATGCAAAGGACTGTAAAAAGGGTGATAGGAAGGCGTGTAGATGTCTCTATCTATGAGAAAAGACGCAATCTCTTCGCCCAGATACTGAGTGATGCAGGGCTTGATTTTGTTATGCCAAAAGGCGCCTTTTACTTCTTTCCAAAATGCCCAATAGAGGACGACAGGGAGTTCGCGTCTATCCTTCAGGAAGAGCTTATCCTTACAGTGCCTGGCTCAGGCTTTGGCCGTCCCGGTCATATCAGAATAGCCTTCTGTGTAGGAGAAGACGTTATTGAAAGGTCGCAACATGGTTTTAAAAGGGCTGTTGAGAAGGTAACTAATTAAAAAAGTTGGGGGCATCTTACTTATCTCCCGCATTTTTTAGCACCGCAATAAAAAATCCATCCATAAAAGGCGGATAAGTAAATAGCGCCCTTTCTACATGCCAGCTGGGATGCTGCGTTAAAAATCCCTTTATAATCTCAATTGTCTCCTCTAACTCATGCGTGCAAGTAGAGTATATAAGCCTTCCACGAGGCGCTATAAGTCTTGAGAACCTTATTACGAGCCTCTTTTGTATGTCTTTTAGGCTCATTATATCAGCATATTTTCTATTCCACTTTATATCAGGATGACGCCTTATGACGCCAAACCCTGAGCAAGGGGCATCTATAAGAATCTTGTCAAAAATCAATGCATTTTTATTATCATGGTCAATAAGCCAATCATCTTCTATGATCTTGACCATATTATCATGACCCAACCTAATTAAGTTCTCCCTCAATATCTTATAACGTCTCTTTGCCTTGTCATAGGCAAATATCTCTGCCTCCCCTTGTGAAAGCTCTATAAGATGACCTGTCTTGCCACCAACGCCAGCGCACGCATCCAGTATCCTTTCTCCCTTATCAGGCTTAACTAATGCCCCCACCAGTTGCGATGCCTCATCTTGAACGCTAAAGAGTCCCTCGGCAAACCCTGGCATTGACTTGATATTGCCATACGAGCCACTTATTATCAGGGCATCAGGAGAAAACCTCCCTTTTACTGCATTGATACCATGCTCTTGAAATAAGTGCAAAAGCCTATCTCTTGTAATCCTTAAGACATTTACCCTTACACATAGGCTTGGAAGCTCATTATTGGCCTTGAGGGCGTTAATCAGGGCGCTTTTATTATTTAACCTCTTTTTCAAACGCCTTATAATCCATTTTGGATGAGAGTATTTTATATGGAGCGGGGGCTCGGGTTGACCGCCCTCTATCTGGCTTCTATGGATATTGCGAAGCGCCGCATTTAACAGCCTTGTGAATGTGAAAGCTCTTTTAGATATCTTCTTATAACCTGCCCCTTCTTCTCTCAAAA
>JALWQB010000046.1 GCA_026994795.1 Deltaproteobacteria bacterium | reverse complement strand
ATACTTATGGATTATCAGACAGATAGCCCTCTTATACTGAATTTGCTTGGAAATGCGAAAGATGAGCAGGCGACAGCGGCTCCTTCTATGCCAACAGGCTTAAGCTACAGCACGGAGTATATATTGTATCTTGATAGGACTAATTCCTATCGGTATGTCATTAATAGGGGGCAGCGTCTCTGTCTCCCCATTGCCTATGATTTTTCATCTGTTATGAGCAAGCCGTCTGTTGTTGCTACGCAAGGCAGTTTTTCTATTAATACATTTCCTGTTAGCGGCTTATCGTATGACGGCGTTGCATATTCTATATGTATTGATGGCAGCGGGGATATGGGCGCTGTAAACTATGGCATAGGTTCGTTGGGTATCAGCGGGACAATAAATGTAGCGACTTCATCAGGGACAGGCGCTGAAAGGCTTCATAATCTCTTTTTGTCTCAGGGCGGAGATGTTAGCTTAAAGGCTGTCTCAATTGATACGACTGTAGGCAATACGGTTGATTTTAGATTAAACACTAATTGCATGGATGAAAAATCCGCTCCGCTTTACGTAGTGTTGCTGTCTCCACAGGGAAAGCTCTTTTCCTATGTATCGCAAGGCGGGGGAAATGTCTGGACAAGCGGGCTTGCGCCATATTCTAATACCTGTTTAGAGGCGGTTTCCGGGTCAGTTGTCTTTAACGATTTCCCTGTCAGTCAGACATTGATTAATGGATGCTTTTTGCTGTTCGGGGGCTCTATTCCAACTGTAACCAATGATATATATTATGATACTGCCAATATCTGCATCAAGACATCTGGCGACCCTTCAAAATCCATTGAAGGCGATTGGGATGTTCAGGTCAATAGTCCATCAGGATCATTCAATTATCCTGAGCCAATTAAAATTAAAAATTTTTATGGTATGCTCACAGCAACCCTGGCCTCATATCCCCTTTCTATAACAATAAAGGGAAGCGGCATGAAATTGAGATATGATGATAGCCAATCATTAATTAATTATCATATAAACTCAATATCTTCTGAGGAATTAATGGGGTCGATTGACTATCAGACAGGTTATGGCTCTGGGGGCGGAGAAGCGGTATTCAGAAAGAGATAGCGGCGGCCCTATTTAGAGTAACATTAAAATGGGGAGAGTTTTTTATGAGCATTTTAGCTGATGCGCTTGAGAATATAGAAAAAGATAAAGAAGGTAAGAGGGAGCGAACAGTTAAGAATGTTAATGAGACAGGCGATGAGCCGTCATCAGACGAGACAATATCTATTGATAATACATCCATTGATAAACTTCAAGAGATTAATGATAATGATATTAATGAGATTGAAGAAGGAGGCAGGTTAATATCATTAAGGTTTGATGATGATTTGCCGGAAGATATAGAAGACCCGCTTAAAGATATTGAGGGGAGCTCTTCTTATTCTGAGCCTGTCAAAGATGAGGGACATTCAGATACAGAGCCTGTGATTTTAGATGAAGCGGTAAAAGATGACGCAAGCGCTGGGTTAGAAGGCGCTTTTAAGGAAGATATGCTGGAACTGGAGTTAGATGATTCTTCTGTTATAGAGCCATCTGAGGATGACTTAAAGGGAGATGGCTTAATTTTTGACCAGTCGCAGGGATCTCATTCCACAATGCCCATTATGGAAATGGAGGGCGATAAAAAAGAAGATAATGATGAAAACATTAACGAGATAGATACAGCTACCCCTATTGATTTAGATACTGTTTCTATAGGGGCTATAGGTGAGGGGCATAGGGAGGACGATAAAGATTTATCAGGAAGAGATGTTAAGGATATTGAACAGATAGGTCAAGATATAAAAGACGTAGTTGAAGAAGATACATATAAAGTTGAGGAGGTTTCTAATGCAGGTCAAGAAGAAGATGCTGGTGAGATAGAGGATAAGGGGAAGGCAGAGATGCAATCTGATGGTAAAGTGAAGAGTGAGAAAGTTGAAGGGAAAGGGGAAGAGACGCCGTCAGTTAATGATGAGCCTCAAGGTAAGGATAGTAAGAAGGAGGAGACAGTTTCTCAGCCTCAAGATAAGGGTCAGGAGAAAGATGAGCAGGCTCAGGATGAAGATAAAAAAGAACAAGACCAAGACCAAGACCAAGATAAAGACCAAGAGCAAGAGCAGGATAAAGATGCAGATGGTACCGGTTTCTTAAATGAGCTAAAGAAGAAGGCTAATAGCCGTAAGATTAATCCATTTTTAAAGGCGCTGCTCATATCAATGGTCTCTGCCATTTCAGGGGCGGGAGTGGCATTTTGGTTATTATCATATTCTATGTTATCCCAGACTCGCTCTCTTATTTCTAACCCTAATCCATCAGCTCTTCCAGCTATTAAAACTCCCATGAGGTCAACTGTTGCATCAACGGCAAATATTAGAAATGTTAATTCAATACCCCAAAAAAGTTTTTCTGGCCCTTCCAGTATTTCACCAGGCACCCCTGCATCTTCACCTAATATGCCGACAAACAATGTCAATTCTAACCCTTCTGCCATAACCGCATCCAATGCTGTTGCCCATCCTGGGGGCTTATCAAGGCATGGGGGCGGCGGCAGCGGGGCTGAAAACGCCAATACAGGCGTTAATGGACAGGCTCAAAATGGAAATGCCACTTATGCGGATGATGTCAATAATACTATGGTATCTGAGGCAAAGGGCGCACAATCCCTGAATGAAGGGGCTAATGCAACATCTGATAAGGCTTTAAACCAACAGGCAAATACTGTAGATATTGACATGACGACATTGCATCTTTTGGGGATTGCAGAGAAACTTAGACAGGCTAATAAGTTGGAGAGGGCATCTTATTATTACAGGCAATATTTAAGCCATAATCAGCATGATGAGATGGCATGGAATAACTTAGGGGCGATAGAGATAAAGAGGGGAAGGTATGAGGAGGCGCTAAGCGTTCTGGACAGGGCCATCTCTATAGCCCCTGACAATAATATATTAAGGCTCAATTTTTCTATAGCCGCATTAAAGGCGGGGCAGGGATGCAGGGCAAGGCAAAATCTCTTTAAACTCAATATTAATGAGTTAACATTTGAGGAAAAAAGGCTATATAACGCCATAAAGAGCGAGATAAATAGCAAGTATAGATGCGGCAGGTAATCAATATCCGATGAAGTTAGGCGATATTTTAATAGATAAGGGTCTTATTACAGAAGAGCAACTGCAATATACCCTTGCAGAGCAGAGGGGGACGGGAGAGAGGCTTGGAGAGGCGCTTATCAGGCTTTCTATAATTACTGACCGAGACCTTGCAGAGGTTATAAGCGAGCAGTCAAACTTGCCGTTTTATGTCCCTGAGGAGATTGAGATAAATGAGGAGGCGCTAAAGCGCGTCCCAATTGACCTTGCCCGCCGTTACGCCATGCTGCCGATAAAGTTAGAAGCCGGCGAGCTGCATATCGCTGTCGCTGACCCGTTTAATGAGCACCTTAAGACGCTTCTCTTCAGGGTTACTGGCCTTCCTATAAAGATTTATGTCGCCCCGGAGGTTGAGCTGAGATACAAGATTGAGGCGCATTATTATCTCCTTGAGCATCCTATTGAAAAAGAGGTGCAGCATATAATATTTCGTTTAAGGCAGGACCCTAACTTTGAGGTGAATTATGAAGAGGTGGTAGAGAAGCTCTTTATAGACGCCGCCCTTCAGGGCATATCTGATATACATATAACCCCCTCTAATAAGAGCTTGAGGGTCATGTACAGGTATCAAGGCGTGTTAGTGCCCCGTTTTGTCTTTCCAAGGCCTGCTATATCGAGGATTATAGCGAATATAAAAGTTAGGAGCAACTTAGACATTGCCGAGCAGCGCAAGCCTCAGGACGGCAGGACCTCATTTAATTTTCTTGGAAAGAGCTTTGATGTCCGCGTGTCAACTGTTAATACCATTAACGGTGAGAATATTGTCCTTCGTCTCTTAGGGTCAAGCTCTTCTCTGCTTTCTGTCAGAAAACTGGGTTTTTCAACTGAACAGGTGGATGAGTTAATGACCTTGTTTGCAAAGCCGTACGGGATGGTGCTGGTAACAGGCCCTACTGGCTCTGGTAAGACTACCACCTTGTATGCTGCCATGAGGATGCTTGACAGCATAAGAAAGAATATAATGACGGCGGAGGACCCTGTAGAATATATCCTGCCGCTTATTCGTCAGACTCAGGTTAATGAGAGAATAGGTTATACATTCGCCAGCGCCCTCCGTTCTTTTTTGCGTCAGGACCCAGATATTATACTGATTGGCGAGATCAGGGACCATGAAACAGCGGCTTTGGCCTCAGAGGCGGCGCTTACGGGCCACCTTGTCTTATCAACTATACATACCAATACGGCAATAGGCTCAATCTCACGTCTGAGAGAGCTTCAAATAAACAATGACCAGCTTGCCTCCTCCCTTATCGGCGTGGTTGCCCAGCGTCTTGTCAGGACGATTTGTGAGAATTGCAAGACTGAATATATTCCTCAGAAAAAATTGCTGAAATATTATAACCTCCCGACAGATAGAAAATATATAAAGGGCGCAGGGTGCGATAAGTGCCTTAATACGGGCTACTCTGGGAGGACGGTTGTGGCAGAGCTCTTTGTCGTAAAAGACAAGATAACTGCCGCGCTTGCCCATGGGGCATCCCTTTATGACATTGAAATGGAGGCAAAGAAGGCTGGTATGACATTTATGCTTGACCATGGAAAGCAAAAGGTAATAGACGGGATTACAACCGTAGAAGAATTATTCAGGTGCTTAGGTTAAGGCAATCTTTATTATGGCATATTATAATAGCACAGACTGGATAGAGTTTTTTGGCCTTATACACGACCCTTTTCTGCTTACCCCTGATATAGGCGCTTACTTCCCTTCTAAACAGCATTCTGCTGTTATATCTGTAATAATAAATATGGTCAAAAGGGATGCGGGGATTATTGTCTTGATTGGCGAGCCCGGGGTGGGAAAGTCTTTGACATTAAGGTTATTCATACATAACGTCCCGCCTGATTTCAAATTAGTATATATAATCAATCCAATGCTCTCACCGCATGAGGCATTGCAAACTATTATATCTGATCTGGGAATTGTTGATGACGTGTCCTCTATGTCAAAGGCAGCATGTATTGATTTGCTTCATAATTATCTAATATCATTAAATAAGAAAGGGAAAAAACTAATCATATTGATAGATGAGGCCCAGCATCTTCCATTAGAAACCTTTGAGCAATTAAGGCTTTTAGCCAATTTGGAGACGAAGAAAGAGAAATTAGTTCAATTTATCCTTGCTGCCCAGCCTGAGCTTATGAAGAGGCTCAAGAGCAAGGAACTTACTGCATGGTCACAGCGTATAACGGTCTTTGAGGAGTTATTGCCTTTGACTGAAGCGGAGACAGGCCAGTATATCTCTCACAGGATAAAGCTTGCTGGCGGAAGCATAACATTGTCAAAGGGTGATATGAAATTTGTATATAAGCTCACTAAGGGTTATCCAAGGCTTATAAATAAGCTTATGAGCCGCGCTTTTTTTCTGGCATATTCAGATAAGGCTACAATTATTGATAAAAATATCTTGAAAAAGGCTGCTGTTTCCTTAGATATGTTTTCTTCTTATCCTAAAAAAATGTTTTCTTTTATGTTTATAGCAGTTGTTATAATTATTTTGACAGGTATATTAATTTATATTAATTTAGGAAGTCATGTTTTAGATAAGCAGCAAAATGATATTGCTAATAGAAATAATAATAAAATAAAAGAGGTTATAGATAAAAATGAAACATTAAAAGATAAAGACCGTAAGGGATTGCCTAACCATCTTCACTTTATCGCTGAAGATAACGCCTCTCAAAATACTTTTGATGAAAATATAACGGAAACTATTGAGAATTCCCAAGACAATTTTTCTAATCAAACTACGATTACAGAAATTTACAACCATAAAATAGTATTAAAGGAGGTTATAGCCCGTAGTAATCCAGGCTTTCAATATCCATTAAGATGTAAGATTTATGAAGGGGATAGGTTATCCATTAATGCTACTATAGGAAGGTGGGCCAAGATAATATCTGAGAATAACTGCACAGGATGGATCCCTCTATTTTCATTAGATAAGTTTAATAAGAGTGATTAACGGACTTATTCCTTGTATCTTAAATCCTGCACGGCAAAAGGGGGCAAAAATGAATTTAAACGAATTTTTGTCGCCTTTTGGGATTGGCGATTGCAAGATTTAGGATTAGGTATAAGAAAAAATGCAATAATAATGCTTAAATAGGAGGAGGAAGACTTAAATGAAGACCTATAAGATTGCTGTTATACCCGGAGATGGAACAGGCCCTGAGGTTGTAAGGGAAGGGGTTAAGGTATTGGATGCTGCAAAGGAGCGGTTTGGATTTGGGATTGACTATAAGTGGTTTGATTATGGCGGAGAACGCTATCTTAAGACAGGCGAGGTGCTTCCAGAGGGGGCAGTTGAAGGGCTTAAACAGTTTGAGGCGATATATCTTGGCGCTATTGGTCATCCTGATGTAAAGCCGGGCATATTGGAAAAAGGGATTTTGCTTTATTTGCGTTTTGCCCTTGACCAGTATGTAAACTTGCGCCCTGTTGTATTGTATCCGGGGGTGGATACGCCCTTAAAAGATAAGTCTCCAGAGGATATAGACTTTGTAGTTGTCAGGGAGAATACAGAGGGGCTTTATGCAGGCGCAGGCGGCGTGCTTAAAAAGGGCACTCCTGATGAGGTTGCTGTTCAAGAATCTATCAATACAAGAAAAGGCGTTGAGAGGTGTATAAGGTTTGCCTTTGAATACGCAAGACGCAGAAACAAGAAGAAAACTGTTACCTTATGCGGCAAGACAAATGTGTTGACCTATGCCTTTGACCTGTGGGAGAGGACATTTTATGAGGTGGCAAAGGATTACCCTGATGTCAAAACTGATTACGCCCATGTGGATGCAACCTGTATGTGGATGGTAAAAAATCCCGAGTGGTTTGATGTTATAGTAACTGATAATATGTTTGGAGATATTATTACTGACCTTGGCGCAATGATACAGGGAGGAATGGGGATTGCCGCAGGAGGCAATATAAACCCTGACGGCGTGTCAATGTTTGAGCCAATAGGGGGCTCTGCGCCAAAATATACGGGCAAAAATGTGATAAATCCACTTGCTGCCATCTGCGCAGGGCAGATGATGTTGGATTATCTTGATGAAATAGAGGCGTCAAAGGCAGTAGAAGAGGCAGTAAAAATTGTAGTGTCCAGGCATCTCAAAAGCCTATCTGCTGGCAAGATGGGATACTCAACCGAAGAAGTTGGAGACATGGTGGCAAAATATGTACGAGAGGGAGCTTAGAGGAGGACAATGATAAATGATAATTGTAGTTTATTAAGGCGCCCTGCAATATCCGCTTGCACATCTCATAAAAAGGTAATATATTACTTTAAATGCTAAGGCCAATACTGATTTGGGGCAACCTTTTACAAGTTTAAACAATAAATATGTAGTGCCTGTAGCTCAACCGGATAGAGCGTCGGACTACGAATCCGAAGGCTGGGGGTTCAAGTCCCTCCAGGCACGCCAGTAATTTTAAGGGGTTAGCAACATCGGCTAACCCCTTTTTTAGTAAGGTTGCCACGTAGGTTGCCACCAAGTAGCGACCATACCCCTGAGAAATGTAGCCTTTAGGTGTCCACCATAAGAGGCGTCCCATCGGCCTGCCCCCCTATATAAAAACGGGTCATTCCAAGCCCCCTGCGGGCAAGGGTCGGCGTCCATTGCCGTGTTTTGGCAGGCAACGGCCTCTATAGGGGTTACTTGGATTGATGAGGCAGTGTGTAACTCAGGGGCAGGGCTGGCCATCATAGGCAGGCAATCATAGCCTCTCACTTTCCCTTTAAGGAAAGGGCATTGACTTATTTTCTCTGGCAGTATATTCTTACCATCATCCCATGGGCATCTTGGCAATCCATCGCAAGGCATTCCAAGGACATGGCAAGGCAAGGTTCTGGCCTCTGGG
>JALWQB010000045.1 GCA_026994795.1 Deltaproteobacteria bacterium | reverse complement strand
AACATGTTGGGGGAGGGGCTCAGAGATATATTTGACCCAAAGAAATCAAATTCCTGAGATTAAAAGAGTAGATATTTTCAGTTTTAAGAGATGTAAATTAAATGAGAGAAAAAGGCTACTCAGTTATTGAATTTTATGTTGATGCTTGTTATATATCTCCATTCAATCTTGGTAGGGGGTTTTTTTAATGGAAAACATGGCAACAGAAACACAAAAAAATGTAATGGGAGAGGAGGATAACGCTCTCCATGAGCTTCAAGAGGAGGCAAATGTATCAAGCGGCTCATCCCCTGAGGATGAGGATCTAAACGAGGCTGATATGACCCAGTTTGAAGAATACTTTGAGCAAAGCATTCCTTCTTTTCAACAGGGAGAGGTAATCTCAGGCAAGGTAGTCGGCGTAGGCGAAGAGGCCGTGCTTGTTGATATAGGCTATAAGAGCGAGGGGCATATACCTATAGCTGAATTTTTAGATGATGACAACAGACCCTGCGTCTCTGTTGGGGATACCATAGATATACTTTTAGAGAGGTGGAACCCTGAGACAGGGGCGTTAAAGCTATCTTTTCAGAAATTGTTGAAAAGACAGATTTGGAATGCGGTTATAGACGCCCATGAAAATGAGACGCCGATAAAGGGCAAGGTTATTGGCAGGGTAAAGGGCGGCATGACATTTCAGATAGGCAATAGGCCAAAGAGCCTTACGGCCTTTCTGCCGCTTAGTCAGATTGAGGTTGGACAGGTCAATGACCCAAATAGCTATCTGGATAAGGAGCTTGAATGCCTTGTCATAAAATGTAACAGGAAGAAACAGAATATTGTGGTCTCAAGGCGTACCCTTCTTGAAAAAGAGATAGCCAAAAAGCGCGAAGAGACCCTGTCTTCGCTTGAAGAAGGCCAGGAGAGAGAGGGGACAGTAAAGAATATTACAGACTATGGCGCATTTGTTGATATTGGCGGCATTGATGGGCTTTTGCATGTAACTGATATGTCGTGGGGCAGGGTTGAGCATCCGTCCAAGGTCTTTAAGGTTGGCGATAAAATAAAGGTTAAGGTGCTTTCCTTTGACAAGGAGGCGGGCAAGGTATCATTGGGCATAAAGCAGCTTACAGAAGACCCATGGGAGAGAGTTGAGGAGAAGTATCCTGTTGAATCCCGTGTCAGCGGCAGGATTGTAAGCCTTACGGATTATGGGGCGTTTGTAGAGCTTGAAGAGGGTGTTGAAGGGCTTATACATATATCAGAGATGTCATGGACAAAGAAGATCAGGCACCCTTCTAAGATAGTCTCAAAGGGCGATACTGTAGAGGCAGTGGTATTAAAGGTAGATAAAGATGCAAAGCGCATAAGCCTTGGGCTGAAGCAGATTGAGCCTAACCCCTGGGATATTGTGGAAGAGCGCTACCCTGTAGGTACGGTTATAGAGGGAAAAGTCAAGAATGTTACGGATTTTGGGGTGTTTATCGGTATAGCTGAGGGCATAGACGGCCTTGTCCATGTATCAGACCTGTCATGGAATAAGCGTATTGGCCATCCAAAGGAGCTTTACAAGAAGGGGCAGACCATAAGGGCAGTAGTATTGAATATAGATAGAGAAAAGGAGCGTTTTAGCCTTGGCGTAAAGCAGCTTGTGCCTGACCCGTGGTCAACTGTGCCAGAAAAATATCCTATTGGTTCAAGGATAACAGGCAAGATTACCAATGTTACTGATTTTGGCGTATTTGTAGAGCTTGAGGATGGCATTGAGGGGCTTGTGCATGTCTCTGAGCTTGCTGACAAGAAGATAAAGAGCCCTGTTGGGCTGTATGAGGTAGGTCAGGAGATTACGGCAAAGGTTATAAATGTATCTGCTGATGAGAGGCGTATCGGCCTTTCTGTAAAGCGTATGAAGGAGGATGAGGAAAAGGGAATATACGAAGAATATTCCACCAAGTCTAAGGGCGCTTCCACAACCCTTGGAAGCCTCCTTCAGGAAGAGCTTAAGCAAAAGGCATTAGAGGCAGAGCATACAGAACAGACAGAACAAACGGAGCAATAACTTGCAAGATACTGGCGGGGACGGCTATAGACATTCAGCGTCTGTTAAACATAGCAAGCCCTTAAAGGGCCGTCCTCACCCATTGCTTATTGTCCTTGCCACATTAGGCGGATTGTGGCTATTAATGGGGCTTTCTTTCTTTGGCGTCTTTTTTTATTCCTTCCATAAAATAGCAAACCTTGAGCCTGTTGTTATCTCCGAAGAGGCAGGTAATGACGGCATAGGCATTATTGAAATTAACGGCATGATAATTGATGCAGAGCCTGCCCTTAAGGTGATTAGGTCATTTAGGAAGAGGGAGGATGTAAGGGCTGTTATCGTAAGGATTAATAGCCCAGGAGGCGCTGTCGGCGCATCGCAGGAGATATTTCTTGCCTTAAAGGAGCTTGACAGGATTAAGCCTGTAGTGGCGTCAATGGAGTCAGTGGCGGCGTCAGGGGGATACTATGTGGCTATTGGGGCAAGGGAGATTGTCGCCAATCCAGGGACCCTTACTGGAAGCATAGGCGTAATAATGAAAGTGGCTAACATAGGGGCGCTCTTAGAAAAGCTGGGCATTAAGGAGCAGGTGTTAAAGAGTGGCGACTATAAGGATACGGGCTCAATAACGAGGGATATGACTGATGCTGAAAGGGCTATTGTTGAGGGTGTGTTAAAGGATGTTCATAATCAGTTTATAAAGGATGTTGAGACGCAACGTGGCATTTCTCATAGCATGATAAAGAACATAGCGCAGGGTCAGATATTTTCAGGCAGACAGGCAAAGGGGCTTGGCCTTATTGATATGCTCGGGAATTTTGATACTGCAATAGAGAGGGCAAAAGAGCTTTCTAACATTAAAGGAGAGCCAGTTTTAATATACCCGCCAGAGGATAAGCTGAAATTTATACTGAATACATTGAGAAAAGGGGTGCTGTGGGGCATAGAGGGCATTTTAAGAAATACAAGAGGGTTGAGGGTGGAATACAATGCCTCTTAAAACAGATATAGTAAGATACATGCATAAGGATTTGTCCTATCATTACAGACAAGATATCAAGGACTGTGTTGACATAATTGTAAAAAGCATTTCTGATTGCCTTAAGGGTGGAGGCAGGGTTGAGATAAGGGGTTTTGGGGTATTTAAGACCAATAGGCAGCGTCCACGCCGATTTAAAAATCCAAAAACCAATAAGCTGCATTATGTTCCTGAAAAAAAAAGGATTATATTTAAGGCAGGGGCAAACTTTAAATGAGCAGGATATTATGTCGTAAGATAAGGTAGAGGCTTAGAGGTAATGGTGGCCAAGCAATCAGGCATGGCATCTGTTAATAGCCCGTACCATAAATATGACGCTCCAAAAAATTCGGTCGTTAAAAATTAAGACATCTTATTGATATTATTTAGTATTTTCTGGGCTTTCAAGTTGTTTTCTATTGGTAGCAGCAGCTTTATGTAGGGGCACTTTGGTCAATGAGGCATTGATCAGCTCCAACAAAGTATAAGGTGATGAGGTATCTGTGAAGAAAAAGGAAAATAAGGGCAAAAAGAGAAAAAAAAGTTCTTTAATATTAATAAATATTGATTCTCCTGAAGAAAAAAGGGTGGCTCTATTAGAAGATGGGCGAATAAGCGCATTTCAGATAGCAAGCACCTCTCATTTAAAGACAAGGGGCAATATATATAAGGGCATAGTTGAGAATGTTGAGCAGGGTCTTCAGGCAGCATTTATAAATATTGGACTTAAAAAGAATGCCTATTTGCCATTTAATGATATCCATCCTGAATATTATGGTTATGCAGACTCTTCACGGTCAATGAAAGATATCTTTAAAAAGGGGCAGGAGCTGCTTGTTCAGGTGGTAAAGGAAGAGACAGAGATGAAGGGGGCTGCTGTAACCACATATCTCTCTATTCCAGGACGTTATCTTGTAATAATGCCAGGCAGTGAGCAAAGGGGTGTTTCAAGAAAGATAGAGGATGAGGAGGAGAGGAGGCGCTTAAAGTCTATATTAAGGGAAATGAAGCTGCCTGAGGGTGTTGGCCTGATTGCAAGGACAGCGGCATATAAGATTGCCAAGACGCACCTTCAAAAGGACCTCAGGTATCTTTCTCGTCTATGGGGCAATATAAAAAAGCAGGCCATGAAAGATAATGCCCCATGTGAGGTATATAGGGAGAGGGATATTGTAATCAGATTTTTAAGGGATAATCTTACATCTAACGTATCAGAGATTATAGTTGATTCACGGGATACCTATGATGAGGTATGTTCATTTATAAAAATTGTCGCCCCGCGTCAGTTGGCAAAGGTAAAGTTATTTGAGGGGCAAGAGCCCTTATTTTCAAGGTATGGCATAGAAGGACAGATTGATCAGGTATTTGACAGGAGGGTGGAGCTTCATTCAGGGGGCTTCATAGTCATAGAACCTACTGAGGCAATGGTCAGCATTGATGTCAATTCTGGCAGGCATACAAAGGAAAAAGACCTTGAAGATACGGCATTTCAGACAAACCTTGAGGCAGCAGAAGAGATTGCAAGGCAGGTGAGGCTTCGCGACCTCGGAGGCATTATAGTTATAGACTTTATTGACATGAGGCATAAGGGTTATAGACAACAGTTGGAAAGGCGCATGAGGGAATTTTTAAAGGAAGACAGGGCAAAGACAGATTGCTCTACAATAAGCAAGTTCGGTCTGATGGCAATCGCCCGCCAGAAGCTCGGCTCTCCTGTAGAGCTTGAGATAAGTTCTCCTTGTCCATTTTGCGGGGGAAGGGGTCTTGTAAAAAGTGATGCGTCCATTACCCTGTCACACTTCAGGAGGCTAAAAAAGAGGCTTATTGCCCAAGATGATATTAGAGGACAGACCTTGCATGTAAGGATGGCAGCGAGCGTCGCTGCATATATGTTAAACCATAAGAGGCGTGAGTTGCTGGCTATTGAAGATGCATTTAATGTCAGGATAGAGATACTTGGAGAGCCAAATCTCAGGCTCAATGACTTGATTATAGATATTGGTTAACCTAAAAGATTCTAAGAGACAAAGCTGTATAGCGTATTCAACTTATAAAAATGGATTATAAAGAGATATTATCATCAATAATAGAAAATATTTCGCCTGCTGTAGCTGACCTCGTGCCATATCAGCCTGGAAAGCCCATTGAAGAGTTAAAGAGGGAATATGGAATTGATGAGGTTATTAAATTGGCCTCTAATGAAAATCCCTTTGGCCCGTCTCCAATGGCAATAAAGGCAGCAGTAGAGGCGATGTCAACAAATATTCATCGTTATCCTGACGGGGGCGCCTATTACCTTAAAAAGGCTATCGCAAGTTTGTGGACAGTCAGTATGGACAATATCGTACTTGGAAATGGCTCAAATGAGGTTATTCAATTCCTCATACATACCTTTTCTGCCAATGGCGGGGAGGTCATTTCAAGCGACCCTGCCTTTCTTGTCTATAGGAAGATGGCTCAGATATTTGGGGCAAAAAATGTATTTGTGCCGCTTAAGGACAATCGTCATAATTTGGCTGAGATAGCAAGAAATACAAATAAGAACACACGCATTATATTTCTTGACAATCCCCATAACCCCACCGGAACTATAATCAAAAGCTGGGAATTTGACGAATTTCTGGCATCCCTGCCCCGACATGTAATAGTGTGCCTTGATGAGGCCTATGGCGAGTTCGTAAGAGATTATGACGATAATGTATGGGGGAGTGACTATATTAAAAAAGATCCAAGAGTAGTATTTTTACGAACATTTTCAAAGGCTTATGGCCTATCAGGTCTTAGGGTAGGCTATGGCGTAATGGATGAGGCAATAGCTGAACGCTGCAATAAGGTAAGACAGCCCTTTAATGTAAACTCTATTGCCCAAATAGCAGCATTTTATGCATTAAAAGACAAAAAACACCTTGAATATACTGTTAAAATGACCCATAAGGGCGCAGACTTTTTATATGATAGACTTTTAAGGATAGGTTTTTCCCCAATGCGCACAAATACAAACTTTATCCTCACTCATACGGGTCTTGACGCAAGAAGCATATATGAAAACATGTTGAGAAAGGGGATTATTATAAGGGCAATGAATAGCTATGGCTTTCCTAATTCTGTCCGTATCTCTATTGGAACAGAAGAAGAAAACAGGAAATGCATAGATGTTTTGACAGATTGTCAATGTGGATGCATTTGACTGTTATTCTGAGAAAGCCGGGCTGTTGTGTTATGGTATTTCTTCTAATGCCTTATATGCCAGCTCAATAGTCATTTCTATCTCTTCCCACCCATGCGCTAATGATACGAATGCAGCCTCAAACTGGGAAGGGGCAAGCCATACCCCCTGAGAGAGCATCTGTCTAAAGAATGCCCCATACATCTTGGTATCAGAAGAAAGGGCATCATCAAAATTGGTTACTGGCTCATCTTTACCAAAAAATCCTGTCATCATGGACCCTATCCTTTGAACCCTGCACTTAATGCCAAATTCTCCAGCTACCTCATTAAGCCCCTCTTCTAATGCTGCCGACTTTTCTTCAAGCATCTCATACACGCCCGGTCTCGTCAAGATATCAAGCGTGGCAATGCCAGCAGCAGTGGCAATTGGGTTTCCAGACAGGGTTCCAGCCTGATATACAGGGCCGTCAGGGGCAATCATGTCCATTATCTCTCTTTTGCCTCCGTATGCCCCTACAGGAAGCCCGCCGCCAATAATCTTTCCAAGACAGGTAATGTCAGGCATAACATTAAAATATTCCTGAGCCCCGCCAAGCCCAAGCCTGAATCCTGTAATAACCTCATCAAATATCAACAAAATATCAAGCTCTCTTGTCCATTGTCTGAGATTTTCAAGAAATCCCTCTTTTGGAGGCACTACTCCCATGTTTGCAGGCACTGGCTCAACAATAACGGCGGCAATATCCTTTGCCTCTTTTTCTAAGGTCTTTTTAAGGATTTTTTCATCATTAAAGGGGATGGCGATAGTATTTGAGACGATTTCTTCAGGGACACCGGGGCTGCCGGGGATCCCAAGCGTCGCCACGCCAGAGCCTGCCTTTACAAGGAATGAATCAGCATGCCCATGATAACACCCATTGAATTTTACTATCTTTTTCCTTTCAGTAAAGCCTCTTGCAAGCCTTATCGCGCTCATAGTCGCCTCTGTCCCTGAGTTTACAAGCCTTACCTTTTCAATGGATGGCACAAGCTCAACTATGCGAGAGGCAAGCTCTACCTCCTTCCATGTAGGGGCGCCAAAGCTTGTGCCCTGTGAAAGAGCCTCTTTTACCGCAGAAATGACATGCGGATGAGAATGCCCAACTATCATAGGCCCCCAAGAAGACACATAGTCAATGTAAACATTGTCTTCTTCATCATATATGTAACAGCCATGCGCCTCTTTAACGAATATAGGGGCATCCATGCCCACAGACTTACATGCCCTTACAGGGCTGTTTACCCCGCCTGGCATTACTTCCTGAGCCTTTTTAAAAAATAAACTTGAAATATCCATGTAACCTCCAACAGTTTATTTTATTTTTTAGGGGGAAATGATTAACCATTTTAACGGTAATCTATTTTAGGATAATTTTTAATGCCTGTCCATATTAATTTGAAGGGGTAGAGGCCATTAATCCAAAAATTAACAATTTTGCCTCCCTTCGGGATTGCAGGATTTAGATTAAAGATATATGGGGTGTTAAACTCAGATTAAATTAAGGCAAGGCGCTGGATATTTTGCCATTAAATAATTCCCCTCTACCCCCTCTACAGCCTCTGTCCCCTCTACTCCCTCTAAAATATAAAAACTCTTCTTGACTAACCACCTGCCATACTATATAAAATGGAGACTCTTAACTCCTAATAGACAAGCCATTTGATAGCGGTTATTAATTAAGACATAAGGAGAGGTGGCCGAGTGGCTGAAGGCGGCGGATTGCTAATCCGTTGTAGGGCTAATGGGCTCTACCGTGGGTTCGAATCCCACCCTCTCCGCCATTT
>JALWQB010000044.1 GCA_026994795.1 Deltaproteobacteria bacterium | reverse complement strand
TCAAACGGGACATGGGTATAGATGGTAAGCCAGTCATATTTGGGAAAATTAAACCTTGAGATTGTGCCGCACCATGGGGCAAAGCCCTTTTGCGTATCCTCAGCAACAATCCTTAACTCAATGCTTGTCCCCTCAAATGAGATGTCATCCTGAGTATAGCCAATCTTTTCTCCAAGAGCGCACCTTATCTGCTCTTTTACAAGATTAGGCTCACCCATACCCTTAATCCTTGAAATCTTCGCGCTTATCCCGTTTTCAACCTGTATCCTCGTATTCACCTCAAGAAGATATGGCCTTCCGTCCCTTGTAACGACCCACTCCCATGTCCCAACGCTATCATATTTTACATGACGGGCAAGCCTTAAAGAATATCTTACGATCTCATTTAATACCTTCTGGGCGTCAAAGGGATAATCTATGTAGTTCGGGTCAAAACCAGGGGCAACCTCCACCCTCTTTTGTCTCCCCGTGCTCTGTATAGTGCAGTTTCTTGTGCCAAAATGGACATATTCGCCATGACGGGAACATAAGAGCTGCACCTCAAGGTGGTGATAATCCTTCAGGCACTGCTCTATTAAGACCCCCTCGTCTCCAAACTGACGCCTTGCATAACTTTGAATACGGCGATAGGTCTGCCTGAAGGCGTCAAGCTCCCTCACTTCCTCTATACCCATGCCGCCGCCGCCTGCGCTTGCCTTTACAAGCACAGACGGGTGCGCTATGCCCTGCTCTTTTTGTATGTGAAAGAGCTCTTCACAAAGGGCCTCAGCCTCCATCTCGTTATAAATTGGCTGGGATGAGCCAGGTATAACAGGGATTTTCAGGGATTTTGCCACCCTCTTTGTGTTTATCTTGCTGCCGAGGTCTCGTATAACCTCCCACCTTGGTCCAATAAATAATAACGGCCTTTCCCTTAGCTTTGCGCGCCTACTGAACCTGAAATTTTCAGAAAAAAAGCCATATCCAGGGTGTATGGCAGTGCACCCTGCATGGTCGCACACAGAAAATATTTCATTGGGGTCCTTATAGCTTGAAATCCTGTATGCCTTTCCCTCAACCTCACCCCTTAATATCTTCTGAACATGCTCAGACGCCTCATCTTCCTTAGTATAGACCACTACCTTCTCTATACCAAGCTCCTCACAGGCAGCCATTATCCTAAGGGCAATCTCTCCCCTATTTGCTATAAGAACCCTATGCCGTCTCATTGCCATAGCCCACCATATCTTTTCATATCCCTTTATGTTACTAAGCGCCAAACAGCTCAGACAAACTATTTGCAACAAGTATTCTATCAAGCCATCCCATAAGCGTTGCCTCGTCCGCCCTGTCTATCATGGCCTCAATATCCTTTGGCAACGACCCAAACTTTAATTGCGCCTGCCTCTTTAATGAAAGACGATGACCCTTTTGAATGCCTTTTTGAATGCCTTTTTGAATGCCCTCTTTAATGCCTTTTTGAATACCTTTTTGAATGCCCTCTTTAATGCCTTCCTGTTTCCATTGCTCTGTCCATTGCTCTACCCTTTCTGCAAGCATTGTTGACACCTCCAAAAGGTCTGTTGCATGAGAAAAATTTTCATCTTCTAAATATGCCCTCATTAATACCCTTTTTATCCATGTCGTAAAGACTCGCCTTAATTGCGCCTGCTCAGGCTCTTTTAACCAACTTACAAGGTCATCTACCACCTTGCGTATGTCTTCAATACTCTCACTCTTCTCAAGACGAAAGATAGCGCTCGCAAGATTGCTGCCCAAAAGCCTCTCATCCGAATAGGAATGCTCCTCTATTAAATAATATCTGAACTCTGGAAGATAACAAGATAAATCATCTGGAACATCCGCGATTAGCTCCCTTATCCTCAAAGGCGCAGTCCAGCGACTGCTGCCGTTATAAAGCACCAGCGGAAATACAGGAGGCAACTTATCCCGGCCCTTTATCTCCTTGCTTGCTATCAAGTCCTGATACAAGAGCCCAACATA
>JALWQB010000043.1 GCA_026994795.1 Deltaproteobacteria bacterium | reverse complement strand
GGTTTCTCACCTCATGGGCAATGGTTGCAGCAGCCCTTCCTATCATGGCCTCTTCCCTCTGCTGGCTCATGGCCTTTTCTATTTCTATTGCCCGTAACATCTCCCCCTTTTGTTTCCTGTAAAGCCAGTAAGAGAGTATTGCCCCTATGGTCAAGATAAGCAGGCTTATGACAAGAAAGTTTCTCCAAAGACGCCTGATGGAATCCTTATAAAGGGTTGCATCCAGCCTCACCAAGAGCGTCTTCCCCTCTACAGGTATCTCCACAAGCACCATAGACCGAGAAGGGATTGGTCTTATGTTTATATGTGAAATGGCCTCATCTTCCATCTCAATAGAAAGCACCCCCTTTACCTCTTGCAATGCAGACACTACAGAGGAAAGCCCTATCTTTTCCTGCAAGCGTTCGTAGCCTATAGAGGCAATGGCGCATACTATACACCCCTTTGAAAATGTCCGCCTGAGTGTCAGGACAAACAGGTGTTTCTGTCTATCATGAAATAACATCTCCTGACCGCTGCACTTGTAGGGAATGCCCCCCTGCCATTCATTGACGCTTGATACCACACCCTGCCAAAAATATAAGACCCCTCTGCCTCCAAGACCTCGCCTGCATATTCCATTGTCTAAATAATCCCTTATATATTTCTTTAAATTAACAAAGAGTATGCCATTTTATATAATAACTATTTCAGGCAATTACAAAAAATAAAAACGATATGAATCGACAAAAAAATCTCTTTCGTCAATTTTGTCGGATTGGCTTAATATTGTTATTATCTATCTTTCTAAGATTATGAACATAGAAGCCTTACAAAACTTGCCATATCAATCCCCCCAAAGCACATATCTACACACCTTCCGCATCCAACGCACCCTGAGCGCTTAAAGCTAAGGCGATCATAATACAGCTTGTGCATAAAGCGTCTTTTAAGGGCATCTTCAGGGGGGACAGGATTATGGCCGCCAGCCATCCTTGTAAAGCCCTCGTGCGTGCAGGCGTCCCATGCCCTTATGCGCTCACCCTGCGTTTCATCAATTGGGCTGTCAAATATGGTAAAGCATGTGCAGGTAGGGCATATATGGGCGCATCCGCCGCACCTGTCGCATCTTTTGGCAATATGCGCCCAAATTTTTTCGTCAAAGTCCCCTGTCTTTAACCTGTTAAATGCAGTCTCAAGATATACCTGTCTTTTGAATAGAGAACGCGCCTCAAGCGATAACTGATACCTCAACTTCTCATCTTCCTCTGTAACTTCCTGAAAAAACAGTGAGAACTCTTCAAAAATAGCATCTCCCCTCGCCCTGCCCGACTCAACGAAATACCTGTTGCCAAGGTCTGTCAACTGAAGGTCAAACCCTACTTCAAGAAACGGCCCTGACCTTGAGGCATAGCAAAAACACTTATCCTCCGGCTCATTACAGGCCATGCCTATAATAATTGCCTTATTTCGCCTCCTTGAATAAAATGGGTCAATAGGGCCCCTTAAAAATATCACATCCATATAAAGAATGCCTGAGATATCGCAAGAGCGCACTCCAAAGAACACAGTTTCATCAGTCTCATCTACTGTATTAAAGGAATACCCGTTATCCCCTGTCTTATAGGTAAAAATTGTCTCTTCTTGAGGAAAGAAAAAGGGCTTTAGCGACTCTTGAGGCTGACGAGAAAGGTCAGGGACAGTATCATCAAGAGAGTTTACTTCTTCATATAAAACCTCGCCTCTTTCTCTTTTTACTGGCATTATAAGCCTCTTATCCCTTGATAACCTCCTTAAAAAAGGCACTACATGATCTTTTTTCAAGATTTTCTTTTTTAACATATCTTCACCTATGCATAAACTCAGGTCTTTTATAGGATTGTATATATATAACGCTAAAAAAGCAATGAATATTTGGGGCATTAAGCGTTATATATTGAAGCGATATAGGCGGGGCGCTATAGAGTCAGTCCTCTGTCAAAGTCGGATTCTCAAAAATCTCAATGCCCTACTCCCACTCGTGTCCAGTAATGCATTCCAAAGGGTGGCCTGCCTTGCGGAGCGGGCAGATAAAGGCGCATTTTCCATAACGCCTGCTTTGTCTGGCATCCCCTTTTTTGTCTTGACATTGTGGTCCACCTCCTATTAATTTAGAAGAAATATCATAAATCAATTTTTAACAACAAGTGCGAAACCTTAGTAAAGAGTTATCATCAGAAACCAAAAAGGCGGAGGAAATATTACGCCGTTTAGAAAGACATTATCCTGACTCAAAAATTGCGCTAACCTACAGGAACCCTTATGAACTTCTGGTTGCCGTAGTATTAAGCGCGCAGTGCACTGACAAAAGGGTAAATGAGGTAACGCCAAAGGTCTTTTCCGAACTCCCCACGCCAGAGGCTATGGCAGACGCCCCGATTGAGACCATTGAGGAGCTTATAAGGCCAACAGGCTTTTTCAGGAACAAGGCGAAAAACCTTAAAAGGGCATGTCAGATGATAGTTAACGGCTTTGATGGCAGGGTGCCAGATACTATGGAAGATCTCTTGACCCTCCCTGGCGTTGCAAGAAAAACAGCAAACTGTGTCTTATACAATGCCTATGGAAAAAATTCTGGCATCCCAGTGGATACCCATGTAAAGAGGCTATCTGTGAGGCTTGGCTTAAGTCAACATAAAAATCCTGACAAGATTGAACAGGACTTAATGGGGCTTATACCGCAGGAAAAATGGGGGATATTCTCTTATGCCCTTATCCAGCACGGGCGCAAGGTATGCAAGGCGAGAAAACCCCTCTGCAATGAGTGCATGCTGACTGATATATGTCCTTCATTTAGGTAAAATGTAAAATGAGGCTCTATTTTTCAGGGGCGCTAAACTTAGACCTTATATATGAAGTCAGCTCAAAAGGCTCTATTGATGTAATCTCTTCTATTATAAAGCGAAAATTGCGATTTGGAAGAGAATATGCTGTTGAGCAAGATTATATCCAGTCTATACTATGTTATTTAAATGATAATGAAATACTCAGATATAAAGGCGGAGGGGGCTCTTCTGCAAATACATGCGTTATCTTAAAGCAACAAGGCTATGACACTGCCTTTATAGGCTCATGCGGACAGGATAAAGAAGGCGATATCGTCCTCTCTTCTATAAAGGGGACAGACCATTCATATATTAAAAGGGCTGGATTGACGCCTCTATGCATCATATTGATATTAAAAGATAATAGAGACAGAATAATACTTGTGTTTCCCAGGGGCGGCTCAAAAACATCATCAATGGGACAATCGCCTTATCCCTCCTTAGAGCCTGATTTTTCCATCCACGACTTCCTCCATATCAGTTCTTTAACTGATATAAAAGGCGTTTCATTTCACAGTGGGCTTATAAGAAGGCTTAAAAAGGGGGCTATTTTGTCTTTTGACCCTGGCGAAATATACGCCTCTTTTGGCTATGATGCCATAAGGCATATTATTGAAAGGACAAATATATTATTTCTTACAGAAGATGAGATGTTTCTTCTCTTTAAGGGCGCTAATGACCCATCGCCTCTTACCATATTATCCCTTATGAATAATGAGCCGAATGTGAAATGCCCATATCATAATTCTATCCTTTATAATACCCCCATTTTGATTATTAAGCGAGGGAAAGAGGGCGCATCTTGCTTCTGGATAGAGAGAAGGGAGCAAGGGAGAGACACGCAGGGACTACATGAGGCTTATGAAAGGGCATTAAGGCTTAATAAAGACGAAATAATAGATACTACAGGCGCGGGAGATTCATTTGATGCAGGGTTTATTATGGAATTTTTAAGAGGCTCACCGCCTCCGCAATGTCTGAGGGCTGGCGTATCTCTTGCGTCAATATGCCTTAAACACTGGGGCGCACGGCCTTAAATGCGACCTATATAGCATCAGGGACGCATATCGGCTTATTAAGGCATTATATATTTTTGCTCTCCCTTCGGCACCCACCACTTATTGAGATTATATGATATGCCTGCTGGCCCAGGGTCTATTCCCTTAAATCTCTTATGGATGATGGGAAGGCTCATTGGTACATACAGGAATGTATATGGCTGGTCTTCTGCCAGTATCTCCTGCACCTTAAAATATATCTTCTTTCGCTCTTCAATATCAAATGTCCTCCTGCCCATTATAAGGAGCCTGTCAAGCCCCTTATTCTTGTAGCTTATAAAATTAAATTCCCTTGGGGCAGTCTTTGAAGAGTGCCAGATATCATAGATATCAGGGTCCTGACCAAGCGTCCACCCAAGTATTACCGCCTGAAAGCGCCTCTTTTCTATAAAGTCATCTATAAAGGCAGTCCATTCTATGATTCTTATATCCATTTTTATGCCTATCTGTCTGAGCCTCCATTGTATTATCTGCGCTGTTCTGTCCCGTAAGGCATTCCCTTGATTGGTTATTACAGTAAATGAAAACTCACGCCCATTTTTCTCTAATACGCCGTCATGGTCTTCATCAACCCAGCCCGCCTCTTTTAAGAGTTTTTTGGCCCGCCTTGGGTCATACGGATACCGCCTCACATTGGGATTATAAAACCATGCATCCGGCTTATAAGGGCCTGTAGCAACTACCCCGAGGCCAAGCAATACCCCACGTATAATCTCATCTTTGTCAATGGCATAGGATATGGCCTGCCTTATCCTCTTATCCTGAAACAAAGGGTCTTTAAGATTATACCCAAGATATGTATATGAAAAAGACAAGTATTTATACTTATTAAAATTTTTCTTTAAAAATACTGTATTTGCCTGACGTTTATACTGAATGGGATTAAGCCCCATCCAGTCAATGCCCCCGCTCTTAAGCTCAAGGAACATGGTGGCAGGGTCTGGGATTATCCTCATTACATAACCGTTAAGATAGGGACGTCCCTCAAAATATGCAGGATTATACTCAAGAACTATCTTATTTTGGGTCTTCCACTCCTTTAGCTTATAAGGCCCCATGCCAACGGGCTTTCTGCCAAATGCCATAAATTCCTTTGACCCTATCTTCTTGCCCCTTAATATATGGGCAGGAAGCACTATAAGGTTTCCCCATGAGCTTAAGGCAGGGGCAAATGGGCGTTTATATGTCACCTTAAAGGTATAAGGATCAGGGGCGGATACTGATTTCACTTCCTTAAAATCGCCTGAATATGGGGTAGGCGTCTCTTTTGAAGTAATAAGGTTAAATCCAAAGATGCAATCATCAGCGGTAAACTCAACGCCATCAGCCCATTTGACGCCCTTTCTTAGGTGAAATGTAATAACAAGGCCGTCTGATGAGACATCCCATGAGGATGCCAGATCACCTGTAAGATTGAGGTCCTTATCATATTTCACAAGGCCGTTAAATATAAGCCCTGCTATCTCATGGCTTGTGGCGTCTGTGGCAAGCATCGGGATGAGTATGGTGGCATCTCCTATTGAGCCAACTACTATCTGGCCGCCATAATCCTTATGGCGGATATCAGGCGGAGAGGCGCTTAAGGCAAAAGAAGGACGCATAGATAAAGAAAAGATTAAAGCCATCAGCGCAATAATTGCGCTGTTTACAAATATTGCCTTTATTGTCCGTCTCTTCTCAACTATGCAATCATTATGCAAAAGAGGCCTCCCATCTCGCCCTCAACGCTTCTACGCAGGAATATGGTATTGAAAGAGAGCCCTTGCCCTCTCCGAGCCTTATATATGGCTTTGCCTTTCCATGATAGTCTGTACCCCCAGTAACAACAAGGTCAAGCCCCTTGCACATATCAATAAGCCTGTCCGTAAATGCCCTTGAGTGCTCACTGTAATAACACTCCATGCCCGACAGCCCATAGCCCTTTAACTCTGCCGCAATCTCCCTTAGCTCCTCATCGCTGTCACACCTTAAACTAAAAGGGTGGGCAAGCGCTGCAATGCCCTTAGCCTTCCTTATCTCATCAATCGCCTCTCTGGGAGAAAGCACAGATTTTGGCACGTATGCGCTTGCGCCGCGCTTCAAAAACCTGTCAAATGCCTCTTGCACTGTCTTTACCGCCCCAAGCTCAAGCAATGCCCTTGCAAAGTGAGGCCTTCCAATCTGCCCCCCTTGAGAAAGCCTCTCAAGCATATCCATAGTAACTGGTATGCCCATAGAGTTGAGTCTTTCTACTATAAGAGGATTGCGCCTCTTTCTCGCCTCCTGAACTGTCTTCAAGGTCTTAATTAATGACTCTGAAGACTTATCAATAAAATAACCAAGTATGTGCATATTGCCCTTTGGGGCGACTACGCTCAACTCAACGCCTGCAATCACCTCTATACCATATCGTCTTCCCGCCGCTATTGCCTCACACAGACCATCAATGGTATCATGGTCTGTTACAGCCACTGCCTTAAGCCCAATTTGAGAGGCCATCTTTACAAGCGCTTCAGGACTATCTGACCCGTCAGAGGCCAGCGTGTGCGTATGAAGGTCGCATCTTTCCTGCAATGTTAATCTCCTATCCTTTGTGCATATTTTTATAACTAACCATAAAGATAATAAATTAAGATACACATAAGATAGATAAAAGCCAATATAAAATCGCTATCTATGTTAGTGTTGTCAATAACTGGCCTATTTGATAGCCTTATCTGCGTTTATATGCAGTATTATGGCTTATAGACTATCTCATGCTGCTCCACATGGAGCTCGGGCCGTGAGACAATGGTAATGGACTTTTGCAGCCTGTCTTCAAGGTATTCAAGGTGATGGGGCTCATGGTTTAAGATGAGGTCTCCGACCCTTGGATGCACATGTATCTCTATCTCATTGCAATTCGCCCACCTTGCCTCACTCTTCACCCTCCTGAATATATCATAGGCAATAGTCCTCCTGGAGCGAAGGCTTCCCTCACCCTCACAGTAGAAGCATGGCTCTGACATTGTCCTGAAGAGGCTATCGCGGCTCCGCTTTCTTGTCATCTGTATAAGGCCTATCTCTGACATCTTGAGTATGTTTGTCTTGCACTTGTCCTTAGATACTGCCCGCGAAAGCGCCTTGAATACCTCTTCCCTGTGCGCAGGCTTCTCCATGTCAATAAAATCAATAATAATAATGCCCCCAATATTTCTCAGCCTCAACTGATAGGCTATCTCCTTTACTGCCTCAAGGTTCGTCTTCACTATTGTATCCTCAAGATGGCGTCTTCCCACATACTTGCCTGTATTTACGTCTATTGCCGTCAACGCCTCTGTAGCCTCAATCACAATATATCCGCCTGACTTGAGCCAGACCTTCCTGCCCAATACCTTTGAGAGCTCAACCTCTATGCCAAATGCCTCAAATATTGGCTGTGGATAGTCATAATACTCAACCCTTGGCCTCAATTCATGGCAAAAGGCATCAACAAACTCCACTATTCTCCCATAAGCGGTCTCAGAATCCACGACAAGCCTCTTTACATCGCCTGTAAAAAGGTCTCTTACCGCCCTCAGCGTGATATCAAGGTCCTCATGCACAAGCCCTGGAGACTGGGTAAGAGAAGATTTTTTTTGAATGTTCTCCCATAGCTTTAATAGGAACTCCATCTCACTCTGTATATCAATGGCGCTTGTGCCCTCGCTTGCAGTGCGGGCAATAAAGCCTACTCCCTGCGGCCTCATCGCCTCAATAAGCCCCTTCAGCCTCTTTCTCTCCATCTCATCCTTTATGCGTCTTGATATGCCGATATGGTCCATCGTAGGCATCAGCACAAGATAACGCCCCGGAATTGATATGTGCGATGTAACCCTTGCGCCCTTTGTGCCAAGAGGCCCTTTTGAGACCTGCACAAGTATCTCCTGACCGCTATGGAGCAGATCCTCTATCCTGAAAGGGGGGGTCTCGTAGTGAAGCGGGTGCTCATCGTCAGGGTCTTCATGGTCCTGGTCAGCCTGCGCCATCATCATCTCAAACTCTGGAAGATGGTCATAGATATCAGTAACATATAAAAAGGCAGTCCTTGAAAGACCTATCTCAACAAAGGCTGCCTGCATACCAGGGAGCACCCTTACGACCTTGCCCTTATAGATATTGCCTACAAAGCCCCTTTCCGCCTCCCTTTCAACATGAAACTCCACGACAGTGCCGCCCTCAAGGAGGGCGACCCTTGTCTCCCATGGCTCTACATTTATAATAAGCTCACTCGCCATCCTCTGAATAACCCCTTACAAGCACCTGGCGTCTGCCCATTGAGTCAGGCGGGCTTACAATGCCGTCCTTTTCCATCTGCTCTATCATGCGCGCTGCCCTGTTGTATCCTATCCTGAGCCTTCTCTGTATCATAGATATGGACGCATGACCTGACTGAGTTACTATCTCTATCGCCTCATCATAGAACTTATCGGAAAACTCGCTCTGAGACCCCCTTGCGCCATCTCCCACACCTTCATCGTCGCCGTCATCCTCTTTAAATGCAGTTACTGAAAGGTCGTATTCAGGTCTTCCCTGCGCCTTCCAGAACTCAACGATCCTGTTTATCTCATCCTCTGAGCAATATCCACCGTGAAGCCTCTCTATTGAAGAGGCGCCCGGGGCAAGAAACAGCATATCACCCCTTCCAAGCAGCGTCTCCGCCCCTGTCATATCCAGTATGGTGCGTGAGTCAACCTTTGATGAGACCTTAAAAGAGAGCCTTGCGGGGAAATTCGCCTTTATAAGCCCTGTAAGCACATCAACGCTCGGCCTCTGGGTTGCAATCAAAAGGTGTATGCCAGCGGCCCTTGCCATCTGCGCAAGCCTTGCGATAGATGCCTCCACCTCCTTTGAGGACACCATCATAAGGTCTGCAAGCTCGTCTATAATGACTATAAGGTATGGAAGCCTCTCCTCCTCATTGTCTTTCTGGGCATTATACGTATCAATGTTCCTTGCGCCAGCCTCCTCCAGGAGGCCATACCTTCTTTCCATCTCCTGCACTGCCCACTTAAGGGCCTTTGTCGCCTCCTTTGGCTCGCTCACGACAGGGTGCAGAAGGTGCGGTATCCCGTCATATAGAGACAGCTCTATCCTCTTCGGGTCTATCATAAGGAGCCTCAGGGTAGTTGGAAGGCGCTTATACAGGAGGCTGCAGATCATAGAATTAAGACCAACGCTCTTTCCCGTGCCTGTTGCCCCAGCGATAAGCAGATGCGGCATCCTTGCAAGGTCTGCGATAAATGGCTCGCCCACTACATCTTTTCCAAGGGCAAGCGGCAGCTTCCATGACTTTCGCCTGAAGAGCGGGGTATCAATTATCTCCTTGAGATATACGGTCTGCCTCCTTGCATTGGCAAGCTCTATGCCTATAACCGCCTTTCCCGGTATGGGCGCAACAATCCTTACGCTATGAGACCTTAAGGCAAGGGCGATATCATCCTGAAGGGATGTTACCTTGTTTATCTTGACCCCCGGGGCAGGGCTGTATTCATACATGGTAACTACAGGGCCGGGGCATATCTCAACCACCTTTCCCGCCACGCCAAAATCCAGCAGTTTTTGCTCAAGCGCCCTGGCATTTTGATAATATATTGTTTCATCTACCTTTATCTCCTCATCCGGCGGGTCATCAAGCAGTTCTAACGATGGAAGGATATAATTAAACTCTGCCGGCGGAGATACCTTAAAGTCTGTATGCCCCCCTTTATCGCTGTCAGCATCGCCCATTGGCTCACTATCCCTACTGCCGCCATCTCGCCCATTAGGATCATCCTCCCCATTATTTAAAAAATCCCCTATATCTGAATCGCCCTCTCCATCTCCGTCATCATTTCCTGCTTGTTTATCCCCATCCTCACTCCTCTTACGTTTTAAAGGCTCAACTATCTTGGGAAGCCTTTCCTCTGCCTCTGCCTCATCCCCTGACTTGTCCGCTATAATCCCTTTATCAGTACTCGTCTTATCACCACTAATCCTCTTCTTTAACGAGCTTAGAAAAACGGCCTGCCCACGCCTATCATCCTCATCTCCATTATCTTGACCGTGAATCGCAACTCTCTTTCCCCTTCTCTTTACTATGTAATGAAACAGGGCATTAAATAACGGATAAAACGAACTGAACATGCCATAGGCCGTCAAGATAAGGCCAATTAAAAAGGCGCCGCCTGCCCCGAGCCAGCGGGATATAAAAAGACGCCCGTAATAGCCTGTCCACCCTGCTATGCCGTTAATCTCAGCATCAAGAAAGCTCAAAATAATGCATGAGCCTATAATAATAAAAATAATACCAGAAAAAAGCGCAATTTTAGAAGGGAATATAGAATGTAAAAAGTTAAACTCAGATATAAAGAGGATAATAAGAAAGACAGGAAATGACCATGCCATACCCCCGAAGAGCGCAAAGAGAAAATCAGCAATATTTGCCCCGACAGGGCCCATTATATTTGAGCTATGACCAATCGGGAATGAATGAAGGGCAGGGTCATCTTGAGAATAGGTCAAAAGGGCGCAAAAAATAAAAACAGATAAAAAAACATATAAAAATATCTTTACAGCCCTATCTATACTTAGATTACAGCAATTATCCATCTAATGACCACGCTACCTATTATTGTATTTTGAGCGAGCCCCTGCCTGCTTATCCCTTGTTTTATCCTCATACATCCTCTCATCTGCAAGATGTATCAGATTATCTCCTAATATCTTTTCTTTCCCTATCTCCTCCTGCTCTACAACCTCAGAAAAACTGGCGCATCCAATGGCAAGAGAGACATCTACCGGTATATCTGCATATTTACTCTCTAAAAACGCCCTTTTAATGCGTTCCGCCATTACCTTTGCGCCATCTATACCTTCACGCGGGAGCAATATCAAGAATTCATCCCCTCCAATCCTGCCAAAGACATCGGTTTCCCTGCATTGCTCTATGCATAATGATGCTATATTCTTAAGCAATACATCTCCTGCCTCATGGCCAAGCCTATCGTTTACCGTTTTAAAATTATTTACATCTATCAAGAGGACGCTGACATCATTTTTATAACGATATGCCTGCTGGATAAATTCCTCTAACCGTTCATGTATATAGCGTCTATTATAGCAGCCTGTAAGCGCATCCGTAACGCTAAGCCTGTAATACTTCTGTGAGGCGTCTTCAATCTGTAAAAAGGCATGTCTCAATTTAATGAGATTATAGAGCCTTATCATAAGGTCATATATATTAAACGGGGCGTTTAAATAATCAGACGCCCCGCTCTGAAAGGCATTAAATATTGTCAACGGAGTAATTGACGAAGAATATATTAATACGAGCCTTTCATGGGATTTTGTCGTAATCTTCTGAAGATTTTTAATAAATTCGATTCCTGACATACCGGGGAGGTTAAGGTCAACTATGCTTAATAAGATACGATTTAATCTAAAAAGAGCCAGAGCCTCTTCAGCGCTTTCCACCCCAATTACTGGATAGCCCATAACTGAAAGATGTGATGCGATAACCTGTCTAAATGTGGCGCTATCTTCAATAATTAAAATAGTATCAGCCACTTTTCCTGTAAGAGCATCACCTTTAAGACCTAATCCCCCTACATTAAAAGCGCCTTCTTCTATGCCAATGAGCTGCCTTAAAAACCTGACATGTTCCTCTGAAAACTCATTTTTCAAAAAGTAGAAATTAACCCCTGCCTTAAACGCCTCCTCTACGAAATAATTATTAAGCTCTGCAGTAAATATAAAGACAGGGAGATAAAACCCCCTTGCCCTCGCCTCCTTAGTAAACTCTATGCCGTTCATGCCTGGCATGTGAAGGTCTGACGTAACAAACTTTATCTTGTGGTGCATTTCATCAAGTATCTCAATGGCCTTCTTTCCTGAATCCGCCTCTATAAACTCATAATCTCCAAGACCCCTTAAAATATTACATATAAATTTTCTGGCAGACGATGAATCATCCATAACTAAAATATATCGCTTATCATGTGAATATTCATAAAATATGCGGGCAAATCTATACAATACCTCAAGCAACAATACCTGAGTGAAAGGCTTAGGCAATACAAAGGCGGGGGACAATGAAGCCGTATTCCAGTTCAGGTCCTCACTTGCAGTCATTACTATAAGAGGCACTTTTCCAGCGCCCTTAATCCCTGCCATTGCATCTGCAAGGGCCTCAGCGGACCTCCCATCTGGGAGGGTCCTGTCAGCAAGTATTATGTCAATATGACCTGCCTCCACTGCCCCGATTGCCTCTTCAATAGAGCTAAATGTAAATAACACTACTGATGACTCAAGATAACCCTTTATTATATTTAAAAGAACACCCTTTGGAATAATAAGCCCTACCCTCAATCCATAAGTAAAATGTTGTAAAAGCATCATGCCTCCCCCTATTTTTTTTCATTATATTATCCCTTCCTTTGAATAGGGATACAAACTCTTACGCCTTATGCGCATTATAAAGTTAAGGCCATTTTTTTATTTTCAATTTTAATCTCCTAAAGTATAATAAAAAAATATTTCTTTTTGGCAATAAAAAATTAAGCGAGCCCAATAATAATCAGGATATAAAAACCATGTTACGCTATATGCTAAAATCAAAAATACATAGGGCGACTGTAACAGATGCCGACTTAGACTATGAAGGGAGCCTTACCATTGACAAAAAACTTATGGAAGCAGCTGGCCTTATGGCCTTTGAGCAGGTAAAGGTCTATAATATATCAAATGGCAAAAGATTTGATACTTACATAATAGAGGGTGAGGCAGGCAGGGGCGATATATGCCTTAATGGCGCTGCTGCCCGTATGGGCGCCCAAGGAGACAAAATAATTATAGCCTCCTATGGCGCCTATACGGAAGGAGAAATAGAAAATGGATATTCTATTATTGTCATAATGGATGAAGACAACAAGATAAAAGAGGTAAAAATGCCCAAGTGGAAGGTCCCCTAACACAATGATGCCTTTAATTATATTTGACCCCAAAAACTGGACTGGGTAATTTGGTTGTAATAGCTGGGTCATTGATTTAGAGGCAATAGCAAATTCTTTATCTCACGATTAATTTCTGCTTCCAAACAAATATCCCTCCTTGAAAGTTCCTCTTGTAAAGAACTTTGAAATGGAATATGTTTCTTCATAGGCAGCTCCTCCTTTTTTAAGGTTTTTAGTAAGTTATTTTTGTCAACTATACTATTTTGGATCTGTCTTTTTAAATAATTTTTTATTTTTTTTCAGTAGCATAAATCCAATAAGAAAAATACATGAAATCAACAGGAAGCATAACTATACAGCACTGGAAATCGGAAGTTTGCAGATATTTGAAGGTGCACGATATGGAAATTTATAAAAATAAATATGATAAAAATGAAGATGTTATGTTATGGGAGTTACATGAGATAAGACATGAATTGCATAAAAAGATTGTTTGTAAGAGCGTAAAAGAAATAAATAGAGATGCACTTAAAAAATTTAGGCAATGGCAACAAATATTAAATTGTAAAGGGTCCAATAGGGATTATATCACTTTTAGTGGCTGAAATGAATTATTTTCATCTATACCTTTATCCACCTAAAAAAGACGGGCATTTTATGTAGGAGACTATAACTATATTATTTTCAGATAATTCTAAATATCTAAATATTTTTTAGATATACTTATAAAAACATACAACTCTGGAGGAGGAACATGTCTAAATCAGAAGAAAAACTTCAAAACAATCAAGAAATTCAAGGTATTATAGAAGAAATAAATGAGCTAAGATCTAAAAAAAATGCAATAATACTTGCCCATAACTATCAACCGCCTGAAATACAGGATATAGCGGACCTTACAGGAGATTCACTGGAGTTGAGCATAAAGGCAAAGAAGACTGATGCGGATATAATTATATTTTGCGGTGTAAGCTTTATGGCTGAGACAGCAAAGATTGTCTGCCCTGAAAAGACTGTTATCCTCCCGTCAGAGAATGCTGGCTGTCAGATGGCGGATATGCTTACGGCAGAGGATCTTAGAAAGGAGAGGGAGGCACATCCTGACGCAGTAGTTGTTACTTATGTAAATTCTACTGCTGAAGTAAAGGCTCAAAGCGATATATGCTGCACATCGGCCAATGCCGTTAAGGTGGTAAATTCGCTTGACGCCGATACTGTGCTGATGACCCCTGATAAAAATCTGGCAAAATGGGTTGAGCGCAATACAGATAAAAAGATACTTTACTGGCCCGGATATTGCCCTATACATGACAAGCTGATGACACGGCATATTGAGTCAGTAAGACGGCAGCATCCAGACGCTGTTTTAATGGCGCATCCTGAGTGTCCGATGGATATAATAGAGATGGCAGATTTCGTAAAGAGCACAAGCGGTATGTTAACATACGCACGGGAATCCGATAATAAGGAGTTTATTGTGGCAACAGAGGTTGGATTGCTATATCCTTTAAAAAGACAAAACCCCGACAAGAAATTTTATCCTGCGTTTGACGAGATGATATGCGAAGACATGAAAAAGATAACCCTTGTAGATATACTCAATGCCCTAAAGGGTCAATGCAGAGAGACGACTATAGATGAGCAAGTGAGGCAGAAGGCCCTTATGGCAGTGGAGAATATGCTCCATATACCGAGGAAGGGATAGAGGGGATAGCCTCTTCTTGCAAGATTTATGGATGATAATAAAAATAAGGGAAAATAAAAATGGATGCCTATAGACGCTGGAAAGAAATTGAGCGGGCGAGAAAGCTGTTGAGGCTTCCTCAAAGGACGACAAGGCTTGAGATACAAGATGCCTATAGAAAGAGGTGTAGAGAGCTTCATCCTGATTCTGTATTCAGGGCTGACAGCAGCAATACTGAAGAGGAGCTTCAAAAGGTTAATCAGGCATATAGAATGCTTATTGATTTTACTGACAGATACCAGATTGACCTTTCTATCAATGAAGATGGCATGACAGATGATGAGTGGTGGTTTCATCACTTTGGAAGCGACCCTGTGTGGGGTAAAACCCAAAAGGGCAATGAATGACAAGGCTGAAATTGATAAGGTTAACTTGATGTTAAAGTTAAATAAATTTAAGGTGATAGAAAAAATAGTAAATTGACTGACATAGTGGCGATTCCTAAAGAGCATATCATTTTTATGGTAATGACTTTAACTCAATATTTCTATTTAAAAACGGATGAGTAGGGACACGTTGCAACGTGCCCCTACCTACTGAAAATTTTAGTTCCGGTCGATAGAAATACTGTTTAGGAATCGATCCAATAGTGATATTAGGAGGATAATGATGTCCCTTTTAGTGGAGAAATTTGGAGGAACATCAGTTGCCGATACTGAAAAGATAAAATATGTAAGAGACAGGGTCATAAAGACAAAAGAGGCTGGAAATGACGTTGTAGTCGTGCTCTCTGCAATGGCAGGAGAGACAAACAGGCTGATTGCGCTTGCAAAGTCTATTCATCCAGCGCCTGACCCGCGTGAGCTGGATGTCTTGATGGCTACGGGAGAACAGGTAACAATATCCCTCTTTGCAATGGCATGTAAAGAAAAGGGGGTTGAGGCACGCTCATTTCTTGGTTATCAAATCCCTATTGAGACAGATTCTATTCATACAATGGCAAGGATAGAAAACATCAACCCTGAGGCCCTGAAAACGGCAATTAAACAGGGCATAATTCCAGTGGTTGCTGGTTTTCAGGGCGTTGACAGACATGGGAGCATAACTACGCTCGGGCGGGGCGGCTCAGACACCACAGCAGTTGCCCTTGCCGTGTCTCTTGGCGCAGATGTATGTGAGATATATACTGATGTTGAAGGGGTATTTACGACTGACCCTAATATATGCCCAAAGGCACGCAAGATAGATAAGATATCCTATGAAGAGATGCTTGAGATGGCAAGCCTCGGGGCAAAGGTGCTTGAGATACGTTCAGTGGAATTTGCCATGCGTTACAGTATGCCAATTCATGTAAGGAGCACCTTTTCAAGCGCCCAAGGCACAATGGTTGTAGAGGAGGACAAAAGCATGGAGGAGATATTAGTCTCAGCAGTAACTTACAGCAAGAACGAGGCACGCATTACAGTGAAAAAGGTCCCTGACAGGCCGGGCACCGCCGCAAGGCTGTTCGGGCCGATTAGCGATGCAAATATCGTGGTTGATATGATAATCCAAAATACAAGGGAGGGCGAGCTTACGGATATGACCTTTACTGTGGGCAAAGGAGACTATAAAAAGGCGCTCTCAATAATTGAAGATACGGCAAAAGACATTGGGGCAGAAGAGGTAAGGGGCGATACTGACATTGCAAAGGTGTCTATTGTCGGAGTTGGCATGAGAAATCATGCAGGCATTGCCAGCAAGATGTTTCACATCCTCTACCAGCACGGGATAAATATCCTGATGATAAGCACATCAGAGATCAAGGTATCATGCGTAATTGAAGAAAAATATACTGAGCTTGCAGTAAGGGCGCTGCATGAAGGCTTTGGGCTTGAAAGGGGTTTTGGATAGACATCACAGCTTAAAAGATAATAGAAAAAAAACTAATAATACTGAATGGTTACTACTATGATTTCTATAATGGGGTAAAAGGGATGATGATAGAGATATATGACACGACCTTAAGGGACGGGACGCAGGCAGAAAATTTCAGCCTCACGCTTGAGGACAAGATAAGGGTTGCATTAAAGTTAGATGAGTTTGGAGTTGACTTTATTGAAGGCGGATGGCCGGGGTCAAACCCAAAAGACGAGGCGTTTTTCAGGGAAATAAGGCGATATTCCCTTAAACATGCAGTTATAACTGCATTTGGGAGCACTCAACAGGCAAAATATTCATCGCCTGATGACGACCCACAGCTTTGCATGTTAAGACACGCAGGCACAAGTCATGTTACCATATTCGGGAAGACCTGGGATATTCATGTAAAAGACGCCCTGAAGATAACGCTTGATAGAAACCTTGAGATCATTGAATCCTCTGTCAAATGGCTTAAAGATTGCGGCAAAACCGTGTTTTATGATGCCGAGCACTTCTTTGACGGCTTTAAGGCCAACAGTGAATATGCAATCAAGACAATTAAGACAGCTTGGGAGGCAGGCGCAGACTGCATTGTTCTATGTGATACCAATGGAGGCACGCTTACATTTGACCTGATAGCCATAATAGAAGAGCTCAAAAGACGCCTTAGCGGAGCTGAAGCCAATCAAATGAAGACTAATGAGGGCATTAAAGGCAATACATTTGACACAGATAAGGGCAAAAAAGGAGGCTATTCAGGCCCAAGACTCGGGATACATTGCCATAATGATTCAGATCTTGCCGTAGCCAACTCCATTGAGGCAGTGCATCATGGCATTACACATGTTCAGGGGACAATTAACGGCTTTGGGGAAAGGTGCGGAAATGCAAATCTATGCTCTATTATCCCCGCCCTCTCATTAAAGATGGGAAAGAAGATAAGCGCATCAAAAAACCTTTCAATGCTGACTGCCCTCTCAAGATTTGTATGTGAGGTAGCGAACGTAAGCCATAATAAGTATCAGCCCTATGTAGGCGAGAGCGCATTTGCCCATAAGGGCGGGGTGCATGTAAGCGCTGTTAGAAAGCGCTCAGAGACCTATGAGCATATAATGCCTGATCTTGTCGGAAACACTCAGAGGATACTTATATCAGATCTCTCTGGAAGAAGCAATATAGTTGCCAAAGCAAGGCAATTTGGCCTTAATCTAAAAGATAATGACCCGATACTGAGGGAGCTGCTTTCAGAGCTTAAGGATCTTGAGAACCAAGGATTTCAATTTGAGGCAGCAGAGGCATCCTTTGAGCTCTTTATGAGGCGCGCCTTTGGCGGAGTGAGGAAATTCTTTGACCTTATGTCCTTCAGGGTCATAGACCAAAAGTGCAAAGAAGATGATCCATCGCAGGCAGAGGCAACTGTTATGGTAAGGGTTGGCGGAAAGGTTGAACACACTGCCGCATGCGGCAATGGCCCTGTCAATGCACTGGATAAGGCCATAAGAAAGGCGCTTAAAGGCTTTTATCCTGAAATGGAGGATATGAGGCTTACTGACTATAAGGTCAGGGTCCTGACCGAATCCCCCGGGACAGGCGCAAAAGTAAGGGTGCTTATTGAGTGTAAGGACAGTGATGAAGAGTGGAGCACAATAGGGGTATCACATGACATTATAGAGGCAAGCTGGCAAGCGCTTATAGATAGTATTACCTATAAGCTGATGAAATCATTTATAAGATCAAGGAATAACAATATAAAGAAAAAGTGACTCCCAAAAGAGACTGCATATTTTCGATTCTCATGCTGTTATTTCTTATATTTTGGCATGTTATATTGATATTAAAAAATGAAGCCGAGATATCAGGATATAATTCCTCATATACTAAGGCTAATTCGCTTAATATTAATAATAGTTGCAGCAGCCGCATAATGGCTCAAGCAGATAAAATAGACTATAAGGGCACGGGCATTGGCCTTATGCTCTTTGGATGCCCGCTTGACCTCAATTCAGCAACTGAAGAAGAGCTTATGCTCCTTAAAGGGATTGGCATAAAACGTGCATTTGACATATTAAGACAACGAAATGACATTGGTTTTTTTCTTTTTAAAGAAGAGATTTGTTACCCTTATGGCCATATTCCATATAGGATATTTCAGGACATAAAGGGGGATATTAGGGCATATATAGATAAAAGGAGGCAGTGTTATTATGATAGTGAGGAACGGCAGAGCAAAATGCCTTGCAATGGCGGGAAAAGGGGGTACAGGAAAGACTACGCTTTCAGGGCTTTTAATAAAATACCTTATTAAAAAGGCATTAACGCCTATACTTGCAGTAGATGCCGATGCGAATGCAAACTTAAACGAGATATTAGGGGTGGAGGTTGAGACAACGCTCGGCGAGATAAGGGACAGGATGAAATCAGACACCCCTGCCAATATGACAAAGAATGAATTTATGGAGATGCATATTAATCAGGCGATAATTGAAGAAAAGGGCTTTGACCTCATTGTGATGGGACAGCCCGAGGGTCCAGGGTGTTATTGCATGGCAAACTCCATACTTGCACAGGTTATAGAAAAACTGATGAAAAATTATAAATACCTTATTGTTGACAATGAGGCAGGTATGGAGCACCTGAGCAGGTTAAATTTAAGGGATATAGAGGTTCTTTTTATAGTGTCTGACGCATCCTCAAGGGGTGTCCTTACTGCAACCCGCATTGCATCCCTTACAAGCGCCCTCGGGGTAAATGTGGGGGAAAAGGTGCTTATAGTAAACAGGGCGCCCCAAGATATCCCGGATGCGCTTAATTCTCAAGTAGAGAAGGCTGTTTCAAAGACCGCTCTCGTATTTGGAGGTTATATCAGGCAAAGCGATGAGATATTCAGATATGAAGTAGAGCAGATACCAATCTTAAAGATGGATGGGTCTTCTCAACCAGTAAGAGAGGCATTTTCAATATTTGAAAAATTCTTCCCTCTATACAATACTGCCGCCTGTCCATAAAACCTCGCTCTTTTTTCCCAAACACCATACTCTTTCTTAATTCTCATCTTTCTCTATCCTTTCTGTTAATTCTGAAATCAATTTTTCTGACTCTAAAAATTTCTGACTCTTTGTATCGAAAAATGGCGGGTAAATACAAAAATAAGTTGAAATTGATTTGTATAATAAAAAAATTTATGTTATACTTTAAATTATCTTAAAATTTTATATTTGAGCCTCTTGCAAAGATGCAATTTTTACATTTTGAAAGAGCCTCATTGTAAAAAAATTTTAAATAGCGCCAAAAAACCATAAGGGAGTTATTAAAATGAAACCTATTAGACATGGCCTTCAGTTTAGCCTTTCAATATTGCTTTTATTAACAGCCTTCTTAAATCCTGTTCAGTTATATGCAACAGGATCATCTACTCCTCCTTCTAATTACCAATCTATATATAGAACATCATTGAATTGCTATGATGATAACTGGTGCTTATTGAATGCGGTAAACAGGATGCATGCTGTAAACAGCACAAGCCTATGGGCCTGTGGCAATGGTGGTTTTATATTACATTATGATGGCAATTTATGGACACCGCAAGGCGTCAATGTAACAATAGGCATAAACGATATATGGGGAGTAAATGGGAGCGCTTTATGGGCGGTTGGAGAGAATGGAATGATTTATGAATATAACGGTACCTTATGGACTAAAGAACCAGGGCCTGTTTATACAAATCTATTTGGAATATGGGGGACAAACAGCAGCAATCTATGGGCAGTTGGCGAAAATGGCACTATATTACACTATACGTCATCTGCAGGATGGTCTAAATATTCAGGAAGCCCCACTTCATTTGACCTAAGAGATATATGGGGGACAAACAGCAGCAATCTATGGGCAGTTGGCGAAAATGGCACTATATTGCGATACTCAAGTTCAACTGACACATGGACGAAAGAAACGTATAGTTTCTCTCTTACTGACACGTTAATGGCAATTGACGGCAATTCATCTATTGCTATCTGGGCATCTGGAGAAAATGGAAAGGCTCTTTTATATAGTGGCAGCTCATGGTCTGACATATCCCCTCTTATTACTACTAATACATTAATGGGAATATTCAGCATAAATTCTACTACCGCAATTTTTACAGGAGATAACAGCACAATTTTAAAATATAATGTTGTTGAGGGATGGAGTACATACCTCTATGATATTCCCCACATAGAATACACTGCCATAGCTGGGACAAGCAGTGATGATATATGGATTGCAGGAGGTAAAACAACCTTTACCCATTTTGATGGCTCAAGCTGGCAAACAGTAGCAACAGACGCCAATGTTACAATCTATGACATGGCAGTTCTGGATAATCAAGACATTTTTGTTACAGGAGGAGGTGGAAGCGGTCGTCTGATATTAAGATTATACAGAGCAGGCAATATGACGTCCTATGATACAGATATTCCAGGGATAGGACAAGGTGTATGGGGAACTAACAGCTCTAATATCTGGGTTGTTGGCAATACTACAAATACCACTACAGGAGATATATATGGAGCAATATGGAATTTTAATGGCTCTGTAATTTCAGCAGATAACAGCCTTGCAGATACAGATACCTCTTTTTATATATTTAGAGATATATGGGGAGTAAATGGTACCACCATCTGGACAGTTGGAGAAAATTCTAATGAGCAAGAAGGCGTTGTCATGGGATATAATGGCACTCATTGGAAGTTACAGAAGCCGTTGCCCAATGAATTTGACAGCGGTTCTGATTCAGAAAGTTTTTATTCAATTACAGGCAAAAATGCCACAAACTTAATAACTGCTGGCACTGGAGAATATTTATATATATATCAATCTGAGACATGGATCAAAAATTATACAGATAGTATTCCCGATACTATTTATGGTATTTGGGGAAATGGGGAAATATATTATCTGATTTCAACTGATCCATCCAGCAGTCCTCCCACTGAGATATATGAGTATAATTACACCTCTACTTCTATATTCGTCAAGTGGGATGATTTGGACGCTAATGCCTCTTTATATACAATAGATGGACTTTCTTCTTCCCAAGAAGATATTTGGGCTGGAGGTGAATACAATAACACAAATAATATGCTTAAGGGGACTATTTGGAAACTTGTTTCTACCTTTGACAACTCTAATTGGATACACTCATCCAACCTTACTGATACTATCATAGCAATTGATGTAAAAAATTCAAATGGAGATACTGTCATAGCTGCTGGAAAAGAAGGCAGTATATATATGAGACGGGAGCCTTCTCTACATTTATCGATATCTGCCAATACAACAACACCTATTACAGGAGATTATATTACCTTAACTATATATGCCAGCACAAATTATGATATGCGGGATGTAAATGTTACAATATCACTACCTGAAGGGCTTAACTACTTAAGCTCTGAAGCCAATAGAGGGAACCTTAATGAAAATAATATGGTATGGAGAATTACTGACAGCTCATCTCCTGTTTTGCTTACAGGAAGCACAGCAACGCTCACAATAAAGGCAAATGTTACCGCTTTTGAGGAAACCATTTCACTATCATGCTCATTATCAAGCACGCCACACCCGACACCTTCTACTGACCATTCAACAACAGACCCTTCCATAGACTTAATAGTATATCCAACAGCGGATGATCTGGCTGACTATGCATTGTCCTCACCTGAGGACAGTGAGATAGAAGTCAGCCTAAATTATGAATTTGAAGTAACAACGTATGATCCTAATGACGACGACATAGAGGAGATCCAATGGCAGATATGTGAAGATGAAGGCTGCAATAATATAATTAAGTCTGGCACATGGACGGGATTAGCTTCTTCCTCAGATGAGGAAATTATATACATATATCCAACTGCCCTTTCCTGTGGAAAGGAATATTATTGGCGGGTGAAACAAACAAACTCTGAAGGGGTATCATGGCCTATCTTTTCAAGCCCTCATCCTTTCTCTACCGTCCTTTGCAGCTCTGTGAAAATGGGAGGGGGAGGATGGGGAGACTACGACTGGATGCACCCCGAACCTCAAGGCAACCGGCTAAAAGAGGCAATTAGCTTTAATGCCACATCTATATTTGCAGTAGGTGAGATGGAAATGTTTATAAAGTGGGATGATGATTATGAGGGATACATATTAGAAGACATGAATTTAACAGGAGATATAGAAGGAATATGGGGGACAAACACAAGTAATATATGGATTGTCGGAGAAAATGGCTTGATAAGTCAATTAAATGAAAATGAGATAGTGACATATGATATATATACTGATATAGAGATTGAGGATATATGGGGGGTTAACTCATCGGAGATATGGGCAGTAGGCGATCATGGAACAATATGGCAATGGGATGGAAATAATTGGAGTAATATAGACAACTGCACGTCAAATTATTTAAATGCCATTGAGGGGTATAATTCAACGCTTATATTGACTGGAGGCGAGGAAGGAGCATTATGCAAATGGGATGGAAGCTCATGGAATACTATTTCTTTAAGTTCTACTGCAGATATATTTGATCTTACTGTATTTAGTCCGACAAATATATGGATAGTTGGTGAAGGAGGCTTTGCGCAAAAAGGAAGCCTTCAAGATAATGGAACAATTTTATGGACAGATTATCAACTTTCTACAGAAGAAGATATTAATACAATTAAGATAGCCTATAATGAGGACACAGATAGTTCCACTTATGACAGTAACACTATATGGATTGCTACAGCAAATGGCAATATATATTTTTTTAATGGAAGCGGATGGACATCTGTATCAAGCCCTACAAGCCTTTCTATAAACACAATAACAGGGGTTTCTACCGATGATTTATGGGCATTTGGAGATGCAGGCCAAATTTTACACTATGATGGAGGTAGTTGGACATTATTATCTGATAATGTTACTGAAACCCTTATGGGGATTTGGGGCTATGAAACCACAACTGAGAAAAACTTCTGGGCAGTAGGAATGAACGGGACAATTCTCGCTTTAGATAGCGATGCCAGTTGTGATGGATTTTCTAATGAGACAAGCCCAACGCTAAGTAACATCATGGATACATGGGCGATTAACAAAAACAGCCTTTGGGCAGTAGGTGAAGATGGAATAATTATAACATACAATGCTGCTTTAGAAAAATTTGAGCTATATAGCTCATCTCCGACTTCAGAAGACTTATTCAGTATCTATGGGACATCTGTCTCTGATATATGGGCAGTGGGAAATAGTGGAACAATTATACATTACGATGGCAGTTCATGGAGTGAATATGCATCAAGCCCTACTGTTCAAGACCTTAGAGGCATTTGGCTCTATGACAGCTCAACAGGTTGGGCAGTTGGAGAGGGCGCTGTCTTATATTGGGATGGCTCAAGCTGGACTGATAAGACAAGCGCTTATAATCTTTCCGCTTACAATCTTTATGATATATGGGGAAGTGATCCAAACCATATATGGACAGTAGGTGATAATGGGACAATACTCTATTTTAATGGTCAAGATTGGACATCTGTCGCTATTCCTACTACAGCTAATCTCTATACAGTATGGGGAGGAGCGCAAAATATTGTCTTTGCCGCTGGTGAAAGCGGGACAATACTATACTACAATGGGTCTGAATGGACATTAGAAGATTCAGGTACAAGTAATACTCTATTTTCTCTCTTTGGTTATTGGTACCAATATGATAGATATGACTTATTGGCGATAGGTTCATTAGGCACAATTATAAATAGGCATATAATAACAGAAAGATCAGACGACAACGAGACCATTGATAACGCTGATACGGGAGATGATTATTACGACGATTATTACTATTATTATGAACCGCCGCCATCTTATACTGACACAGGCGCTGATGCTACTGGAGACATTGATATAGGGGCAGATACAATCGGTGATACTGATATGGGGACAGATGTTTCAGAAGAAGATATCTTACCAGAAGGGGATACTTTATCAGAAGGGGATGCCTCAAGCGATACGGGTGACATTCCACAGGACTTGCCTGATGAGATTGTTTCTCAGGTAGAAGATATTTCATCGCAACTTGACACCCTTATAAGTGGTGAAGGGGAAGAGGCTATTGCATCGGCTGAAGAGGTTCTCACAAATGTGGATACCATGATTGATTCTCTACAAGAGATGGCATCAAGCGGTGAGACTGCTGAGGCTGTTATGGAGACTGTTGATACAGTGGTATCAGCAGGAGTTGTAGCCGCTGCATTAACAGGAGATGCAGATAAGGCAGTGGAGACAGTTGATGCAATAGGTGATATTGCAGAGCAGGCCATAGCTGCAACGACCCAAGAAGGCGCATTTGATACCCTTGCCACCATAACGGATAAGACCGCTGAGACAATCGATTCTGTATTATCTGCCATTGATGAGCGACCAGGTGGAGACGAGGTAAAAACTGTTGTAATGGACCAGATGCAGGAAGAGGTAGTGCAGGTGTCTCAAACTATAGCTGACGCTATAGAGGATGCCTCCCCTGTTGATATTAGCAAAGACACTGTTAGTGAGCTTACTGATTCAATGTCTCAGATGGCAAGCGTCATTGTAGAGGGGACTGAAGAAGGATTAAATGAAAAAGTATTGACATCAATGACTCAAGTGGCTGATAAGGCAGTAGATTTAGTTATAGATGAAATCAGTAGAGATGTTGGGCTTGAAGTTCCTTCTGAGGCAGTATCATTAGAAGATATTGTAACGCATGCCCCTACCCTAGTGGATAATATCGTAGAGGTTGCAGGTATAGATATAACTCAGGGGGTATCAATAGAAAAAGACACAATAGCGCAGGTTGCGACAGAGATTGGGCTTCCAGAACTACAGGCTGCGGCAGTGGCGGAAGTTGTGCCTCAGGTAGTAGCGCCCAACGCCCCAATTATAAGCGCTGTGGAGGGAGAATCCATTACGCCGCCTGATATCATTACAAAGGCGCTGGATAAAATAGGCATAAAGGCTGCTCCTGAAACAAAACCTGAAGAAGGGGTAGTAAATCTGGATATAGGGGGGGTAAAGGTGCCAGTATTTCTTGCCGCTGCATCAATAGTATCTTCCAAACTCCCAGAAGGCACATATATAATGCCTCATGGCGTTGCAATGTGCGTGGCTTCAGGGATAGCTGTTGAGGCCGGACCTGCCCCGGCTGAGCCAATACCATTTACAGCCGCATTATTAGACCTTGTTGGTCCTCCACAAGAAAATGAATTCAGCTCAGGCGCAATAACTACTGGTATTTCAGGACTTGACCCAACAAGCGAGGCATTTAAAGAGCTTGTCCGTAATACTATAAATATGTTGCCTGACGGCACAATTAAATTAAGGCTTCCTGATGGGTCATTCGTATCTGCTGGCTTAGGATATAATGTGGAAAAAGAAAATTCCGTATCAGCAGGATTTACAACATTTGAGCTATCAGGTGATGACCCGGCAAGTGAGGCGTTTAAAGCGCTTGTACGTTATGAAGATGGAAGCGTTCAGGCGCTTCCGCCATATCTCAATGCCCTTGATACGTTGGGGGATATACTGGAAAAGAGTGGATTAAAGTGGAATGTTGAGAGGGAGACAGGGGTGATAACTATTGAAAATGTTGGACGTTTTAAACCTGATTACGCCATAGCTTCAATAGAAGGCCAAGATAGAATATGGTTTAATGGCAATAAGGATAGAAATGGATTTGCATGGAAGGTTCAAGACTTTAATGGAGATGGGCTTATAGACTTTGAGCTATGGACAGAAAATGGACGACAAATAATATATGGTCTCCCGTGATATCCTGTTTTTATATAAAAGAGAGGCGTCTTTAAAGTGTATGGACCCGCAATTTTACTATACAAAGAGTCAGAAATTTTTAGAGGCAGAAAAATTGATTTCAAAATTAACAGAAAGGATGGAGAAAGACGAGATTTGAGGAAGAGTATGGTGTTTGGCAAAAAAGAGAGAGGTTTTATGGACAGGCGGCAAGATTGTATAGAAGGCATAGCCCGCTTCGCAATGAAGGTCATAGAATTTTTTCCTTTTAGAATTAATAAGATATTAACAGACAATGGAAAAGAATTTATAAATGAGATATTTGAGAAACGAGTAAAGGCAGCTTAAATAGAACATAGAAAGATTCGCCCTTACCACCTTCAGACCAACGGGATGGTAGAACGATTCAATAGACGGGTTAAAGAAGTTGTATCAAGCCATAGGGTTAATACTCATGATGAGTTATGGGAGTATTGTTTTATCACTTACGTAGATTACAATTTTAGGGCTACTCAAAGGGTGCTTGGTGGATTGACTCCATATGAAAAGATGTTAGAGTGGTATGAGAAACAAAGCTAACTTTTTATCTGTCATCCACAACAACATTTTCTTGATGTGTTAAATAGATTTGTAAACCTTAACAAGAATGGCCAGTTCCTATATCCCGAATGATATAATCTCTCAAGTTCAGTCCCTTGCTGACATAAAGCAGATTGTCTCAGAGTATGTGGCCTTAAAAAGACGCGGCAATAACTGGGTGGGCCTGTGTCCATTTCATCAGGAAAAGACCCCTTCATTTACTGTAACTGAAGATAAGCAGATATTTTACTGTTTTGGGTGCGGTGCGGGCGGAGATGTATTTAAGTTCCTCATGCTCATTGAGGGCATGACATTTGTAGAGGCAGTACGCTTGCTTGCTGAACGATATGGCGTAGAGATAAGGACTGAAAAGAGGGATACATCAAGAAAAGGGGAGGGGGAGGCAGGGGGAAAAGGCTCATCAGGGGCAGGCCGTATCTCAAAGGAAGAAATTTTACATTGTCTTGAGGTTGCAGACAGCTTTTTTTCAGCCAAACTGAGGTCATCAACTGAGGGGTTAGAGGCGCTGAGTTACCTTAAAAATAGAGGGATTGACGAAGACACATTGACACACTTTAATCTTGGCTGGGCGCCGGATTCATGGGACTCTCTTTTAAAAGAGCTAAAGGCAAGGTCAATATCTCCAAAAGTCGCATTAGAGGCAGGGCTTGTTATAGAGAGAGAGGGCGGCGGTGGATACTATGACAGGTTTAGAAAGAGGGTCATCTTTCCAATACTTGACAGGCGTGGGAAGGTAGTTGCCTTTGGCGGCAGGGTCATAGATACATCAGAGCCGAAATATATAAATTCTCCTGAAACCATACTCTATCAAAAGAAGGCTATTTTATATGGATATTTTTTAAACAGGTCTTTTATAAGGGCTCAAGGGCAGGGGTTGGTGGTAGAAGGCTATATGGACCTTATATCCCTGTTTGGGCATGGCGTCAAAAATGTATTTGCAACCCTTGGAACTGCCCTTACAGAGCAGCACGCAAGGCTTATGAAGGGAGTGGCAAAAGAGTGGATACTTGTGTTTGATGCTGACGAGGCAGGGATGAAGGCTGCTATAAGGGCGCTTCCTATACTCTATTCAATAGGCATCAGGCCAAGGGTACTGTCCCTTGAAGCAGGGCATGACCCTGATTCCTTTATAAGAAAATATGGCAAGGATGGTTGGGAAAAGGCATTGAGCT
>JALWQB010000042.1:337-2007 GCA_026994795.1 Deltaproteobacteria bacterium | reverse complement strand
TTTCTCTCCTTTGCAATCTCTATAAAATCCTCAAACACTACATATTTATATATAGTTATATATCTATATATTGCAAGAAGAATTTTTTCTTAATAGCATAAAATTTTCACATCAAGGCAAATAGAACTAAGCCCAAAACACTGTTTTATTCTTAACTGGAGGTAAAAAGTTATCCTATCTCTTTTGCTATATAGCAATTTAAGGAATTTAAATAAAAGGGATAATTACTTGGAAAGACGCTGAAGCCTTGTAAGGAGCACAGTAAAGTTTTCATCCCCCCCTCGCATCTCCACCTTTTTCATGCCAATTGAAAAATGCCTTTCACACAGGGGCAAAAACTCACCAAGGCTCTTTCTCCTTGCATCGTGTGCCATATACACAACCCCGCCCCCTTTAAGGCATGATAAAAAGATATTAAGAAGGGGTTCAAAAAACTTCTTATTAAATAATATTTCAGAACCGATAATTGTATCAAATTCCCCTATAGGAGAGGGTTTAAGCCAGTCAAGGGTCTCAAACGATATTGAGCTACACTTATTGACTGCGGCAGAAACCCTTGCAAAGTCAAGCACCTCTGTTGTGTAATCAGTAATAGTTACAGTATGGCCAAAGTAAGAGGCAACAATCCCTGTAACCCCGAGCCCTGCGCCAAGCTCAAGCACCGTCCTGCCAGAAAGCGGCTCAATAGATGCCATCAGTTGAGAAAGCACTATGGATGCCTCCCATATCTTGACCCAAAATGGAAAATCTGAAGCATCCTTAAATATATCTCTACCCTTTACAAATGGCTCAAGGTCTTGCGGGGCGAGTATATGAAACAATCTCTTATTAATTTCAAGCCTCTCAAACCCAACGCCATATTTAGCATTCAAACGGGCATAAATAGAGGCGACCTCCTGAGGGATATAGACCTCATCTGTCCTCTTTATAGCCACTGTCTTCTCCTTTTTTAATATCCTTATCAATCCCCATCCTTAGCTCTCATCAGGCAACTTCAGCCTCTTTAAGCCTTTTCCGCTCTTCTTGAAGGTCATAAAACACACGGCCTGTGCCTGCCGGGATGAGGCGTCCCATTATCACATTCTCCTTGAGTCCCCTCAAGTAATCCACCTTGCCGGCAATTGATGACTCTGTAAGCACCTTTGTAGTCTCCTGGAATGAGGCAGCGGATATAAAGCTGTCAGTAGTAAGAGATGCCCGTGTAATGCCTAAAAGTAGCGGTTCAGCAGTTGCGGGTTGTTTGCCTTCCTCAAGAAGCCTCTCATTCTCCTCTTCAAAACGCTGTCTCTCTACCTGCTCTCCGAGCATAAAGGGGCTGTCTCCAACGCTTGTAATCTTTACCTTCTTTACCATCTGTCTTACTATGACCTCAAAGTGCTTATCATTTATCTTAACGCCCTGAAGCCTATAGACCTGCTGTATCTCATCAACAAGATACCTTGCAAGGGCCTTTAGGCCCTTTACCCTCAAAAGGTCATGGGGATTAATTACTCCATCCATAAGCGGTTCCCCTGCCCTTACATAATCCCCTTCATGCACATTGATATGTTTGCCCCTTGGTATCAAGTATTCCTTTGGCTCCCCATATTCAGGGGTAATAATCACCCGTCTTTTACCCTTAAGGTCCTTTCCAAAGGAGACAACGCCATCAATCTCGGTAATTATCGCAT
>JALWQB010000042.1:0-327 GCA_026994795.1 Deltaproteobacteria bacterium | reverse complement strand
CAAAAAGCTCTGCAACCCTTGGAAGACCTCCTGTAATGTCCTTTGTCTTGGTCGTCTCCCTTGGTATCTTAGCAAGCACAACCCCTGCCTCTACATAATCACCTTCACTTACGCCAATAATTGCACCTATTGGAAGTATATAACGTGCCTCTCCCCTGTTAGAAGGAAGCTTCAATGTCCTGCCCCTTTCGTCCTTTATGGATATGCGTGGCCTGTATTCTGTTGCCTTATACTGGACAATAACCCTGCTTGCCTTTCCCGTAACAGGGTCAACCTTCTCCTGCATGGTCTCACCCTCAATAACATCTCCAAACTTAACCTTTCCAG
>JALWQB010000041.1 GCA_026994795.1 Deltaproteobacteria bacterium | reverse complement strand
AGTCGTTTTTTAATATATACAGGAATAAGTCCCTTGTAATCCTCACATCTTCTTTACAGTATGATATGAGCTTATCAAGCTGTTTTTCCCGCCACCACTTGATGGCAAGGAGGCCATTGCCCGCCTTCTTTGCCCCAAGGGTATGAGATGCCAGATGATCAAGGCTTAACCTGTAGCCAAGCCTTTCCTTTATCTCTTCAAGTAGGTCAATGGTTATAATTGACCTCAATGTCTCCATATCAGTATAGGCTGAAAGAACCTTGTAGTCAAACCCCTTGATATTAAAGCCAACAATAAAATCAAGGCTTAACAGATGCTCAATAAGCCCATCCGCATCCCCTTCCATGTATGTAAAAAAGTCATCCTTTGAGGAATCATATATAACCCCGCAGCTCATGCGCATCTTATGGGCTTTATGCCAGCCGCCGACATCCTGAGCGGAGCATTGGGTCTCAAGGTCGAACACCCCATACCTTACCTCATCAAAATTATCAATCATCCCCTTGAGCTCTTTAAGCCTGTAATGCCTTTTTTTAATGCCGCTTATGTCAGGAGCTTTCTTATAAGGCGGTTCGCTGCCGGCATTTTTATCAGCATTACCCTCAAAATTAACGCTATTATCTTTATTGTCTTTATGCATATTACCTTTTCCCCCCTTCTTTTTGCGTAATCTTACTGACCTTACTGATATTTTCTTTTTTACAATTTCTCTCAGGATAAAAAGGGCGCACTCTTTATCTATCGGCCTGTTGCCTGAGCCGCACTTTGGAGAATGAACGCATGCAGGGCATCCTGTATCGCAAGAGCATTGAGAGATAACATCAAATGTTTTTTCTAAGTGTTGCGTAAAGCGTTTAAAAGAAGTAAATGCAAATCCTGCACCTCCTTGGATGCCATCATATATGAATATAGCGCTTTTATTGAGTTGCGGGTGGAAGACATGAGATATGCCTCCTATATCTCTTCTGTCAGTAAGGACAAGGAGCGGCATTATCCCTATCATTGCATGTTCAATAGCGTGTATTCCCCCCATAAAGTGCAGATTCCTCTTTTCAACCTCTTTCTTAATGTGAGAAGGGATAATGAACCAGAGCCCTTCAGTCTCAAACATTATGGGCGGAAGGTCAAGCGTCTCTTTTCCGATGAGCTTCTGGCCGCTCATCTGTCTCTTTTCAAATCCTGTTACTTCTTCTTTTACCATAAGCCTTCCAAATGCAACCATTATATTGTCAAATGCCAGTTTTGTTTCAATATGCTCTATGATAGAGGTCTCTTTTGAAGAGACTGGCCTTGTAAAATAGTTATCATAAAAATCTTCTACAATGACCTTTTTCTTTGCTATATCAAGCTCTTTTACAAAATATCTCTTCCCTGCATGGAGATACACTGCCCCTGGATGACACTCTTTAAAGGCCATCATCTCATCAATCTCTCCTATATATTGCATAGTAGCCTTATAGATTATCTTATATTTTTCGCCTGCTCCTCTCAGGTCAACATCACGGTGCGGATAGCCTCTGGGGCAGAAGTAGGTTAGGGCGTCAGATGCCTCTAACAAGTCCCCTTTTTTTACCATATCCTTAATTACGCTGCTTATGCCCATCTGGGTTACAATGGCCTCATTTGATGAGATTTCATGTTCAAATGCCGCGCATTTAAGGTGTTTTTTGAGCACAATCAGGTTCTTGGGATTTAAGACAGCAGGCTCAGGAGGGGAGCGTAAGAGGTGGCGCGGATTTTTTAATATAAAATTATCAAGCGCATCATCGCCTGCTATAAATATATGGAGAGATGGCCTTTTGCGCCTTCCCGCCCTTCCCCACCTCTGTCGGGATGCCATAATGCTCCCTGCAAACCCCATCAGTATTGAGCAGTCAAGCCCGCCAATATCAATGCCAAGCTCAAGGGCGCTTGTTGAAATCACCCCTAAAAGCTCCCCCTTCATCATCTTTTTCTCAACCGCCCTCCTTTCCTCTGGAAGAAGACCTGCCCTGTATATCTCTACAT
>JALWQB010000040.1 GCA_026994795.1 Deltaproteobacteria bacterium | reverse complement strand
TTGCAATGCTTGTCGTAAACGACGATACCCTTGGATGGGCAGTTGCAGCAAACAATAGAGAGCTTCTTATAGAAAAATTAAAACCCCTTATGGCAAAGATTAACAGACTGGATAAGGACTTTAAGTTAAAGCTCCATATCCATGTGCCACCAGGAAAATCCCTCCTCAGGCTCTGGGCACCCAATAAATATGGAGATGACCTGCGGTCATTTAGAAAGACAGTGGTGCTATGCCAAAAAAAGGGCATCCCAATCTCAGGGGTAGAAAAAGGGGTAGCAGGGCTTGCCATAAGGGGGCTTGCCCCAATAAAGACCCCTATGGGACAGGTTGTTGGAAGTGCTGAGGTCTTCACATCATTTAATGCCCTTGCCAAAAGGATTGCCCGTAGCTATGGGGTAGATGTAGGCATATTTTTACAGACGCCTGATGGAACAGGATTTAAAAATATATTTTCCACATCAAATGCTGACTTTTCTCTAAAACACTCTGAGCTCCAATCAATGTTAAGTAATGTTCAAAGGGGGATAAAGGTAAAAGATTATGGAAGCTTCATAATTGGAGTTGCACCAATAAAGGACTTTTCAGGCAAACTCGTAGGGGCATGGCTGCTTAAACAGGATATATCATGGTATCAAACAATTAAAAATCATGCGATTAGAAACAACATTATCGCTTCAATAATCATAGTTATCCTTATATCTATCCTTACCGCATTGACAGTTCACTTCATCTTTATTAGGCCAGTGCTTAAAAATCTTGATGCTGTAAAGAGGGTTGCTGAGGGAGACCTCAGCTCAAAGGGCTATCATCTTTTTGATGACGAGCTCGGCCAATTAGGTCAGGGCATAGACTCTATGATAGATCACCTTAAAGAGTTACTAGCCAATATAGGAGATGGAGTAAATGCAGTTAAAGGCGCTTGCGATGACCTGTTAGACCTTTCAGATACGCTTGTATATACCTCTGAAGAGACTGACAGCATGACAAGGCAGATACATGAGCGTTCAGAAGATAATAAGGAGAGGATGTCTCAGATGGCAAGCGCGACAGAAGAAATTACCGCCACAGTGAAAGATGTATCGCAGAGCTCAATCCTGGCAGTTGATTTTATAGCAAAAATTGGCGAACAGATTACGGATGCCACTGGCTCTATTATTGGTCTTAGCGCCTCATTTGAAGAAATAGAAAAGGTAATGGATACCATCACAACTATTGCTGATCAGACAAATCTTCTTGCCCTGAACGCTACTATTGAGGCGGCAAGGGCAGGAGAAGCAGGAAAGGGCTTTCAGGTAGTGGCAGAAGAAGTAAAGGCGCTTGCCTCAAAAACCGCCTCTGCTGCAAAGATTACCATAGACACTGTGCAGACCCTTAAAGAAAAGGTCCATTCATCTGTTGACGCCATCAATGTAGTGGCTGAACAGGTTGAACCCCTCAGAGAGATAGTTGACAGGGTATCGCTTGCTATGGAAGAGAATGCAAAGGCTGCCTCTGATATAAGCAGACAAATCTTGTCAATATATGAGTCAGCCAAAGACAACACCAGTCAAATTGAGACGCTTAGCCGCTCTGTTGAAAGGCTTAGAACAGTATCCAATGCATTAAAAGACCTTACAACTTCTCTCGATTCAATAGAGCAGCAGCTAAAGGAGCAAATGTCTAAGTTCAGGATATAATAATAAATTAATGATAACTTAAAAGGAGAGGGAGATAGGAGGAGAAAGGCCATGAAAAAAATCTTAATAGTGGAAGATAGCCTTATTGTGAGAAAGATGCTTGAGGCCCTTGTAAAGCCGCTTGGACATGAGGTAATAGGATGCGAATGCGTTCAAGAGGCAATGAATGTAAGTGGGGCTCATATGGCAATACTTGACTATCGCCTTCCAGACGGCACAGGGCTTGATGTGGCAAAGAGATTAAAGGCATCCAACCCATCTACTACTACTGTCCTCCTAACCGCAAGAGGCAATGAGGCAGAAAAAGAAGGAGCCCGGACATCAAAAGAAATAGATATATTTTTAGAAAAGCCTGTTAA
>JALWQB010000039.1 GCA_026994795.1 Deltaproteobacteria bacterium | reverse complement strand
GTTGATACATCGCAAAATACTGCATTCTGGGCAGGCAATATGTCTTGAGTAAGCCTTTTTACCCCATAGTCGCTCTTTCCACCCTTTGCAAGGGATGTCCCTGCGGTGGATAATAAAAATGCGCCTGCCACAAGACCCTTAAAAGCATTTTTCTTAATATCCATAATAAAACCTCCCAAATATTCTTATAGTTCAGGATAGAGCAATAAACCTAATTGTCAAGCCTCTTTTCAATCCTTGCCTGTATTTCTAAAAACTGGTCTCTTAAAATGGCTGCCCGCTCAAAGTCAAGTTTTTGAGCAGCATCCTTCATCTCTTTTTTAAGCCTTATAGCAAGCCTTTTAAGCCTTTCTATGTTATTATATTGATATTGGTTATCCCATTTCCCATACGGTTTGCCACCTTCTCTAAGTTCGTCTATATCTTTTATGTCTTTTAGCGCCTCAATGTCGCTATCCCTTCCCTTATCCTCTTCAAGCTCATAAAGGGAATAGAGGGCATCGTCTTTTGACTTCTGTATGGTCTTTGGCGTGATGCCGTGTAACTTGTTAAAGCTCTTTTGCGCCCTTCTTCTCTTCTATAGCCTTTTTCATAGAATCTGTTATTGTATCGCCATACATAATGACTGTGCCGTTTACATTGCGTGCAGCCCTTCCGGCAGTCTGAATGAGGGAGCGTTCTGAACGGAGAAATCCCTCTTTGTCAGCGTCCAGTATGGCAACTAATGAGACCTCTGGCATGTCTAACCCCTCGCGCAAGAGGTTTATGCCAATTAATACATAGAAATCGCCTCTCCTCAGTTCTTGAATTAACCTGCTTCTCTCAACTGTAGTTATGTCAGAATGCAGGTATTCCGCCTTTATCCCGATATCTTTCATATATTCAGTAAGCTCTTCCGCCATTGCCTTTGTAAGGGTTGTTACCAGCACCTTCTCATCCTTCTTGAGCCTCTCTCTTATCTGTGCTACAAGGTCGTCAATCTGGTTTTTGGCAGGCTTTACAATTATTTTGGGGTCAAGGAGCCCTGTTGGCCTTATTAATTGCTCAACAACATTTTCTCCAGATGCCTTTATCTCATAAGGGCCGGGGGTTGCAGAGATGTAGATTGCCTGAGGCACAACCCTCTCAAATTCTTCAAATGTAAGGGGCCTGTTGTCTAAGGCAGAGGGGAGCCTGAAGCCATGCTCAATAAGCGTTGTCTTTCTTGCCCTGTCGCCTCTGAACATCCCCCTTATCTGCGGAATAGTAATGTGGCTTTCATCAATAAATACAATGAGGTCATCAGGGAAGTAGTCAATGAGTGTAGGAGGAGGCTCTCCGGGGCGCCTTTGAGAAAGGTGGCGGGAATAGTTTTCAATGCCGGGGCAATAGCCAAGCTCTTCAAGCATCTCAAGGTCAAGGTTGGTGCGCTCTTCAAGCCTCTGGGCCTCAAGGAGCTTTTTCTGATTTCTGAGTTCCATAAGCCTCTCCTTAAGCTCTGCCCTGATGGTCTCTATCGCCCTTTTGAGCCTGCCTTTTGTAGTTACATAATGGCTTGTCGGATATATAAGGGCGCTTACGGCCCCCTTTATGCGCCTTCCAGTCTTTGGGTCAAGTATGGATATGTCTTCTATCTCATCGCCAAAAAGCTCTATCCTTATAACTCTGTCTTCTTCATGCGATGGGAATACATCTATAATATCACCCCTTACCCTGAACCTGCCCCTTTTAAGCTCAGTCTCGTTTCTCTCATATAACATTGCCACAAGGTGCGCTATTATCTCGTCTCTTGAGCGCGTATCTCCTGCCTTCAAGAATAAGTGCATCTCATTATATTCCTCAGGGGAGCCAAGGCCATATATACAGGACACACTTGCCACTACTATGACATCCCTTCTCGTGAGCACTGCCCTTGTTGCGCTGTGTCTTAGCCTGTCTATAAAATCATTTATAGAGGCGTCTTTTTCAATATAGGTATCTGTCTGGGGTATATATGCCTCAGGCTGATAATAATCATAGTAACTTACAAAATATTCCACCGCATTTTTAGGAAAAAGCGCCTTGAACTCGCCAAACA
>JALWQB010000038.1 GCA_026994795.1 Deltaproteobacteria bacterium | reverse complement strand
CGGCAATGGACAACAGGCCTGAGTTGTTGATTGCAGAAAGGCTTATTAACATAGCCCGTATTAAGCAAGAAGGGGCAAGGCTTAATTTCTTCCCATCACTCAATTTAAAGGGCGTCTATGAAAGGCACGGTGAGGATGTGTTTTCTTCTGACGGCGCATCGTGGTCCATTATGGCAAGGGCCGATTTTAATATCTTTAATGGAAAGAGGGATAAGGGAAGGCTCATTGAGGCTGCATCAGAGGTCAAGAGGCAGGAGGCGTTAAGGCAGAAGGTGCGCTCATATACGGAGTTTCAGGTAAGGGATGCCTTTTTTGAGCTTATGGCCTCAAAAGACGCCATAGCATCTTCAGAAAAGGGGCTTCAGAGGGCAAAAGAGGCGCTAAATATATTGAGAAAAAGGTATAAAGAGGAGCTCTCCCTTATGATTGAGGTTTTGGATGCTGAAGATGCGGTAAAAGAGGCAGAGATTAGGGTGAAAATGGCAAAATTCAGAGAAAAGATTGCATTTTTAAGGTTAAGGCTATTTTCAGGGATTATTTTAGATTAACTTTTACGCAAGGAGGAGCTGGGAATAAATGAAAGAGCCACTTATGAACGCTTTAAATGCTTCCCGTTATTTTGAAAGGCTATTGCATGTTTTTTTATTGTGTTGCATGTTTTTAGTAATTTATGGGTGTAAGAAGCAGGAAGAAGTAAGAAAGCTATCAATATCTCAGGGAAAGATTTCTGCCGCAACCTATACGGTAAGGGCTAAAAATGTCCCTGTTTATACGGGATTTTCAGGCAATATTGAGCCAAAGACAGTGGTAAGGCTTTCTGCAAAGGCGCCTGGCTATGTAAGCGAGGTGAGATTTAAAGAGGGGGAATATGTAAAAAGGGGGGAGGTGCTTGTAAGGCTTGATGATACGTCTTTAAGGGAGAATATTGCGTCATTGCGTGCTGAAAAGCTGTCTGTATTAAGGGAAAAAGAGGCGGTTTATGCGCAATTTATATATGCCAAGAAGAATTTTCAGCGTTTTAGACGTTTGTTTAAAGATAGCGCTGCAACAAAAGAGGAGCTTGACAGGGCAAGGGCAGGGTTTCAGTCATTAAAGAGGAGGGTTGAGGCGTTTTCTGCGCGCATAAGCTCTATTGAGCACAAGATAAGCTCTTTAAAGAGCGAATTAAAGTATCAGGTGATAAAGAGCCCAGTTTCAGGATGGATTACGAAAAAGATGGTTGATAAAGGGACATTTGTCGGCCCTGGGGCGCTATTGTTTGAGCTTTATGCAGATGGAGATGGCGCTTGGTTTGTGGCTTATTTGAATGAGGCGCTTTTTGATAAGGTCAATGAGGGAGACGATGCCCTTTTGTTTATGCCATCCATTAAGGCGGACGGGCCTTTGGCCTGTAAGATTGAAAGAAAGGTTCCCCAGATAGACCCATTGAGCCATACATTTAAGGTCAAGGTTGATTTAGAGGGGGTAGAGGCTGTAGAGGGTAAGACCATAAAAGCAAAAATGGGCGCTTATGGAAGGCTATGGGTGAAGACAGGGGTTAAGGATGAGATACTGCTTTTAGATGAGCTTATTATAAGTCGGGGTGGCATAAAGGGAGTATATGTTGTGGGTAAGGACAATGTTATAGCCTGGAGGGTTATTCAGGTAGGAAGGGCGTATCTGGATACGGGCTCTGGGCTTTTTCCCGTAAGTCATGGTGCAGGGTTTAAAGGGGCAAAAAAGGTCTATTCCATAACAGGCGGGCTTTTTGAGGGCGAGAGGGTTGTTGCATCAAACCTTGACAGGGCAAGGGAGGGGATGAGAATTGAGTAGCCTTCATGAATATTCATTTTTGAGGTGGGTTACAAACTCCTTTGTTGACTCAAAGCTCACCCCCATCGTGATAATAGCAAGCCTTCTTATGGGGGTATTTTCCATATTCCTCACCCCAAGCGAGGAAGAGCCCCAGATTGTAGTGCCAATGATAGATGTGATGGTATCAATGCCTGGGGCATCTTCAAAGGAGGTTGAGGAGAGGGTTATAAGCCCTATGGAAAAGCTCATCTGGGAGATACCTGGGGTAGAATATGTATATTCTACTGCCATGCCAGAAAAGGCGCTTACGGTTGTGAGGTTTTATGTGGGTGAGGATGTTGAAAAGAGCCTTGTTAAGGTCTATGATAAGCTCTATTCTCACTTTGACTGGATACCCCCAGGGTGCAGTAAGCCCATCTTAAAGCCCCATTCCATAGATGATGTCCCTATATTGAGCGTAACCTTCTGGTCAGAGGACCATGATGCACTGTCTTTAAGAAAGATAGTTGAGGCAGTTGATGATGAGGTGAGGTCAATAGAGGGCATTAGCGAGACCTTTATAAAGGGAGGCCTCAGAAGAGAAGTAAGGGTCTTGCTTGATAAGGGGCGGATGGAGGCGGTTAACATTGACCCAAAGGATGTTATAGATGCGCTGTGGGCGCAAAATCAGGCGGTAAATATTGGCGCATATCAGGAGAAAAACTATGAGCTCAATTTGAAGCTGAGTAACTTCTTTAAGGATATAAATGAATTAAAAGAGGTTGTAATTGCCGTTAAAAATAGCCGTCCTGTATATCTTAAAGATATTGCCGTAGTTAAAGACGGGGCTGAAGAGCCTCGTGAGTATTGTTTTATAGGCGCTGGGATGGCAGCCAGTGAAAAGGGTATTGAGCTTCCTTCAGGAAGGCTCTGGCCTGCCGTAACCCTTTCAGTCTCTAAGAGAAAGGGAAAGAACGCCACATATCTTGCAAGAAGGGTTCTTGAAAAGATAGAGACATTAAAGGGCCATATTATCCCCAACAATGTCCACACCGTAATAACCCGTGATTATGGAGAGACAGCAAAAGAAAAGTCAAATGAGCTCCTTGAGCACCTTGGAATTGCCACCATCTCAGTTGCGGTGCTGATGGCAGTGCTCCTTGGCGTGAGGGCAAGCCTTGTTGTGCTTGTTGCAATACCAGTAACGCTGGCCTTTACCCTCTTTATCTATTACATACACGGTTATACCCTTAACAGGGTAACGCTCTTTGCCCTTATATTCTGCATAGGTATCCTTGTAGATGACCCAATAGTAGGGGTTGAGAACATTGTAAGGCACTTGAGGCTTCCTTCAAACAGGGGAAGGTCATTTAGGGATATCATAGTAGATGCGGTAGTTGAGGTTGGAAGCCCCCTAATCCTTGCAACCTTTACGGTTATATTCGCCATCCTGCCCCTTGCCTTTGTAAGGGGGCTTATGGGCCCTTATATGAGGCCAATGCCAGTTGGCGCATCTGTTGCCATGTTTCTCTCAATGGTCGTCTCCTTTGTCATCACCCCTTGGACTGCCTATCACATACTCGGAAGGGGTGGTGGCTCCCACAGTGAGGAGAAAGAGGGGTGGTTTTCCCGCGCCTACAGGTGGCTTATGGCGCACCTTATCTATAATGGGTGGTGGCGCTCTGCCTTTCTCCTTGTAATGGCAGTGTGTTTTGTGCTCTCCTGCGCCCTTATTGCCACAAAGGTAGTGAAGGTAAAGATGCTCCCATTTGACAATAAGAGCGAGTTTCAGGTGATTGTTGACATGCCAGAGGGGACAACGCTTGAAGATACCTTCAGGGCATGCGCTGCCCTTGGAGAGGTAATTTATAAAGAGCCTTATGTTACAGACTATGAGATATATGTGGGCACATCTGCCCCATTTAATTTTAACGGGCTTGTAAGGCATTACTACATGAGAGAGGGGAGCAATGTGTGTGATATTCAGGTTAATCTCATCCCCAAAAATATGCGAAAGATTCAGAGCCATGACATTGCAAAGGCAATCAGGCCAAGGCTTCAGGCAGTTGCAAGGGAGTTTGGCGCAAATGTAAAGGTTACGGAGATACCGCCAGGGCCCCCTGTGCTCCAGACGCTTGTTGCGGAGATATATGGCCCTGACTATGAAGGGCAGATTGGGCTTGCAAGGAAAGTGAAAGAGATATTTGAAAAGACAGACGGCATAGTGGATGTTGACTGGTATATGACAGAGCCTCAAAAAGAGTTTAAGATAGTTGTTGACAGGCAAAAGGCCATTCTCTCTCATGTTGACCCGATGAGGGTAAAAGATGCCCTTTACGCTGCTGTATCAGGAAAGGTTACAGGGCTTTTCCACGATGAGGAGGCAAAAGAAGATGTGCCCATTGTGGTAAGGCTTTTAAGGGATGAGCGTTCAAGCCTTGAGGACATACTCTCATTGAGGGTTAGGGCAAGGGACGGGCGCATGATACCGCTTAATGAGATAGCTCAGGTGAGAGAGGGCGTAATTGATCATCCTATCTATCATAAGAACCTTCAGCCTGTCGTCTATGTTACAGCAGATGTAGCAGGGGCTGAAGAAAGCCCTGTATATGCCATCTTAAAGGCAAATGAGGCGCTTCAAAACCTCAAGACCCCATCAGGCTCAAGGCTTGAGTTATACTATACCCATCAGCCATTCTCTACAAAGGAGTGGGCAATGAAGTGGGATGGCGAATGGCACATCACATATGAGGTCTTCAGGGACATGGGTGCTGCCTTTGCAGTGGTGGTTGTAATCATATTTATACTTGTTGTGGGCTGGTTCAGGTCATATACAGTGCCGCTTGTTATACTGTCTCCGATACCCCTATCTCTTATCGGCATTATCCCTGCTCATGCCCTTATGGGCGCATTCTTTACCGCAACCTCAATGATAGGCTTTATAGCTGGCGCAGGTATTGTGGTGAGGAATTCCATTATACTTGTTGACTTTATTGAACTTAGGCTTAAAGAGGGTATGCCCCTTGGTGAAGCTGTCATAGATGCTGGCACAATCAGGTTTAGACCCATGCTCCTTACATCATCCGCTGTTGTGGTAGGCTCTTTTGTGATCTTGTTTGACCCAATATTTCAAGGCCTTGCCATATCCCTTATGGCAGGGGAGGTGGCGGCAACCCTGTTTTCAAGAATGGTCGTGCCAATACTCTATTACCTTGACCACAGGATGAAAGAAAGATTCTTTAAAGGCAAAAGATAAAGTTCATAACCTGTTTAACCATCAAATCATAAAGTCTTCTTACAGCTCTTATATAAAAGCCATTTAAGTATGAATTGATATTGCCGATATGAATTATATGATGTCAGGATGCTATTAATGTGTTATTTATCTGTTGTGATATTGATTAATTGTAATATTGATTAATAGTCGTTGATACATAAAGCGGCTTGATTTTATTTGCCTTAGTCTATTATAATTTATTGTTATATAATTTTTGATAAATTAATAGTCTTATAAGTTATAAGGGGATTTTTTATGGATATTGGCACTGTAGCAGGGCTTGTAATGGGTATTGTCTTAATCCTCGTCGCGATACTCCTTGGAGGCAGTCTTGGCGCATTTGTGGATGTCCCCTCAATCCTCATAGTTATTGGAGGCTCTATTGCCGCTACGCTTATAAGGTTTGACCTTTCTGATGTGATTAATACTGTAAGCGTTGCAATGAACGCCTTTTTCTCAAAAAGCCAGCCGCCAGAAGAGATTATTCAGGAAATTGTAACCCTTTCTAATATAGCGAGGAAAGAAGGGCTGTTAAAACTTGAAAAACAGCCCGTAAACGACCCGTTTCTCAAAAAGGCTATAATGTATTGCGTTGACGGCCATGAGGCAGACTTTATAGAAGAGGTCTTGAATAAGGAGATTGACCTCACCCTTGACAGACACAATCTGGGACAGGGTATCTTTGGGGCAATCGGAGACGCTGCCCCTGCATTTGGAATGATTGGAACCCTTGTCGGGCTTGTGAATATGCTTGGCAATATGAGTGACCCGGCAAGCATTGGCCCTTCAATGGCAGTTGCCCTGCTTACCACGCTTTATGGGGCGATTATGGCCAATTTAGTGGCGCTTCCAATAGGAGATAAGCTCAAGAGGAGGAGTCAGGAGGAAGAGCTTAATAAGAAGCTGGTAGTTGAGGGTGTTCTTGGGCTTCAAAAAGGGCTTAATCCAAGGGTGCTTGAAGAGCTTTTAAAGACATTCCTTCCGCCTAAAAAGCGTGGCGCTTCTGAAGAATAAAAATAGAACTAAATCCTGCACGGCAAAAGGGGGCAAAAATAAATTTTAAACGAATAAATAAAAGAATTTATAAAAGGGTGATAAATAATTATGGGGAAAAAATGCGAATGCCCTAAAGGAGCGCCCCTCTGGATGGTAACATTTGGGGACCTTATGAGCCTTCTTTTGTGCTTTTTTGTGCTGTTACTGTCTTTTAGCACAATGGACCCCGCAATGTTCAAGGAGGTATCAGGCTCTCTTAGAAACGCCTTTGGAGTGCAAAAGAGCGAGATTACCTATGAGATCCCAAAGGGCATTGATATTGTATCAAGGGACTTTAATCCTGTATTTTCCATTGACATCATACTTGAAAAGATAAAGTCCGCTGTAAAACTTGAGCTTATTAAGGGGGAGATAGAGATAGAGGCGCTGAAGGACAGGGTCATACTGCGTTTTAATGACGATATGACTTTTACCCCTGGGAGCGCAGAACTCCTTCCAGATGCCCTTCCAAAACTTGACAAGATAAGGAAGATTATAGAAGAAGTGCCAGGGGAGGTATTGGTTGCAGGCCATACTGACGCTATTCCGATACATACAGATAAGTATCCGTCAAACTGGCACCTGTCCGCTGCAAGGGCCGCATCTGTGGTGAACTATTTTTTAAAAGAACATAGCATTGCTATGGGAAGGCTTGCTGCTGTTGGCTATGGGGCAAGCAGGCCAAGGGCGCCGAATACTACTTTAGATGGCAGGAAAAAGAACAGGAGGGTAGAAGTGATATTTATGCAGCCTCCCAATCCTGATGAGTTTGAGGTAAAGCCCGTAGCGTCAGGCTCACTTAAGAGCCAGGAGATAATGCCGGCTCCTGTGCCAGAGGCATTGGAGTAATACCTTATTTTTGCCCAATGTACACAAGTTATTTTGCTTATGCCCTAAATCCTGCAATCTTGTTCATGTTGCTTATCCCTAATATAACATTTAAATTAATTTTTGCCCCCTTTTGCCGTGCAGGGTTTAGGTTGAGTTTATTTTTATTAAGGCAGAGGCAATATATGCCTCCAATCTGTCAATATCTGGGGGCAATACCGTAAGACGTTCTTCTTTTTCTTTAAGACCCATCAGTCCCTCAGGCTGCGGCGGCACCCTCCCTATTGCCCTTTTTACCGCATCTGGAAATTTTGCCGGGTGTGCAGTGGCAAGACAGATAAATATCCCATCATTGAATTCTCTTTTTAGCCTCAGCGCTGCTGCCACCCCAACAGCGGAATGGGGGTCTAGGATGTATGAATAACGCTTATAAAAGTCCCGTATTGTCTCAATGGTCTCACTTTGGCCTATGGAGGCGCTTGCAAAGTCCTTTCTCACCTGTCTGATAAGCCCTGTTGATATGGAGATTACGCCTGTCTTTGAAAATTCATCCATTGTCTGACTCACCCTTTTGCCATCCTTATCAAATAAATAATACAAATACCTCTCAAAATTGCTGGCAACCTGTATATCCATAGAGGGGCTTATAGTAGGCACTACCCTGCCCATCTGATACTTGCCCTCAAGGATAAACCTTGTAAGGATATTGTTTTCATTGGTTGCAAGCAATAAACGGCCAATAATATTGCCTGTCAACAGGCGGGCAATGTAACCAGCAAATATATCTCCAAAATTTCCGGTTGGGACAGAAAAATAGACCTTCTTACCTTCATAGCCGCTATAATCGCCCTTACCATAATAAAACCTCAGCGCCACATACACATAATAGACAATCTGTGCAAGAACCCTTGCCCAGTTGATTGAATTTACCGCCCCAAGCCTGTATTTCTCCTTAAATTCAAGGTCATTAAATATTGCCTTTACTATTGACTGACAATCATCAAAAGTGCCTTCTACTGCGATATTAAAGACATTTTTTTCTTCTACAGTCGTCATTTGAAGGGCCTGAACAGGGCTCACCCTCTTGTGCGGGTGGAGTATGAATATATTGATATTATCCTTTCCCTTTACTCCATATATCGCAGCGCTTCCAGTATCGCCAGATGTTGCGCCGACGATATTCATCTTTCTTGACGGGTCATCCTCCTTCAGTATAAAAGAAAAGAGGTTGCCCAGAAACTGCAACGCAATATCCTTAAAAGAGTATGTAGGGCCATAAAAAAGCTCCAGTATGAACATATTGCCTGCCTTAACAATTGGAGTTATCTCTTTGTGTGAAAATGTTGAATATGCACTCTTTATAAGCCCTTTTAATGTATCATGCCCGATATCAGAGATAAAAAGAGACATTATCTCAAACGCCAGCTCTTCATAAGA
>JALWQB010000037.1 GCA_026994795.1 Deltaproteobacteria bacterium | reverse complement strand
TGCCTGTTGCTGCCAGTATGCCAGTAGGGGACAGACCTTAAAAGCCCTTTTGTATAGGGGTGAAGGGGCATCTTAAATACGTCTTCAATATCGCCTTGTTCCACAATATAGCCTGCATACATTATAACGAGTCTCTTTGCAACTGATGACACTATGCTGAGGTCATGCGTTATGAGGATGAGAGACATATCATTCTCTTTTATAAGAGCCTTCAGAAGGGAGATTATCTGGTTTTCCACTGTTATATCAAGGGCAGTTGTTGGCTCGTCAGCTATTAAGAGGCTGGGGTTGCAGGCAATTGCCATTGCGATCATGGCCCTTTGTCTCATGCCTCCTGAAAGCTCATGCGGATATGACCTTATCCTGTATTCAGGCTCAGGTATCTCAACTGCCTGAAGCAGGCTTATTGCCCGCGCCTCAGCCTCTTTCTTACTGAGCCCGAGGTGATGACAGAGCATCTCTTCTATCTGATAGCCAATGGTAAACACGGGATTGAGCGCGGTCATGGGCTCCTGAAATATCATAGCGCAATCCTTTCCCCTTATTTGAGACATCTCTTTTGGAGAAAGGTCAGTAAGCTCCTTTTCCATAAATGAAATAGAGCTTGAAGGGTCTATTATAAAATTTTTATCCAGAAGGCCCATTATAGAGCGTGCCATAAGGCTCTTTCCGCACCCTGACTCACCCACTATGCACAGGGCATCCCCGTAATGAAGAGAAAAAGAAATCCCCTTCAACAGGGGAAGGGGACTTGTTTTTTTCCTCCTAAGGGAGACTGAAAGGTCTTTTACCTCTAAGATTAGATTATTATTCACCTTTTTTCAACAAAAATGTTGCGGGGTCAAGGACGATACGGCCTTCCGCCTCCTCTTGCGCCCTTAAGCCATCCCTGTCCTTTAACACCCTTATCAACACCTCATTCTTAGACGGCGCAAGCTCAAACGCCACCTCAAACAGGTCTTCAACCTGAGAGAACGTCTCAGGAAGCCCCTTTTCCGTGCGTGGCTCATCCCTGTGGGTCCTAACTGAGAGCCAGCATGGAAAGCCCTGCTCCTTTAAGAGGAGTTTGATCTCAGTCAGGGGCTCGCGCACCTCGTCGCCAAATAAAAGGCCGTCTATAAGGCACACCTGCGGATAAAACACGCCCTGCTCCACAAGGTCATTGAGGCGCTCTTCCATAACATTGACCTGAAACCCATTGGACTGAAATGTCATTATAAACCTGTGAGGCAGTATCTCCTCCCAGAGAGAGGCGCTATTCTTAAAGTCATATTCGTCAGTGATCGCATTAAACACCTCTTCATACCAGAGGCATACCTTCTTTACAGGCTGGTCAAGAGAGATATGAAGGACATTTTTGCCGCTCAAGAGACTATCCATTGCGACCTGCACCAAAAAGGCAGTCTTTCCTACGCCTGCCCTTGCAAGCACTGCCCCAAGCTCACCCTCTTTAAGTATCTTTATATTGGCATCCTCAATCAATCTCAAGGGATTTCTCAATATCAAATCTTGCTTTAACATATTTACTGACCTCTCATATAGATAAATAATCGTTCCCATTCTTTATTATTATGTTTATTCTTATGGTTATACATTATACTTAATATGCTTATACTGCTATGCCGCCTTTTTTTGCCTCTCCTCTTCCTGCGCCTTTTTAATAAGCTCTTCAGCAATATTCTTTGGCACCTGTTTATAGGCGGAAAACTCCATTGTAAACTGCGCCTTTCCCTGAGTAGATGAGCGGAGCACAGTGGAGTATCCAAACATCTCCGCAAGCGGCACCTCTGCCTCTATTATGCACATCTCGCCCTCGTCCTGAGCGCCTATTATCATGCCTCTTCGCTGATTTAATGAGCCCATAACAGCGCCCTGAAATTCAGTCGGCGTCTCAACTACCACCTTCATAATCGGCTCAAGTATTGCAGGCTTTGCCTTCGCATAAGCCTCCTTAAACGCCCCCCTTGCCGCCGCCTGAAATGCCATGTCAGATGAGTCAACAGAGTGCGCCTGACCATCGTTTATCACTACCTTTACCCCTGTTATGGGAAAGCCTAAAAGACGCCCCTTCTCCATGCTTGCCCTGAATCCCTTTTCACAGGACGGGATAAACTCTGACGGTATTGCGCCGCCGACAATCTGGCTCTCAAACTCAAAATCTTCACCTGCAATAGGCTCAATCCAGCCTGCCACACGGCCAAATTGACCGGCGCCACCAGTTTGTTTCTTGTGGATATAGTTAAAGTCCGCCCTCCTTGTGATGGTCTCCCTGTACGCTACCTGAGGCGCGCCAACCATAACCTCTGCGTTATATTCACGCTTCATCCTCTCAATATATACCTCAAGATGAAGCTCTCCCATCCCTGAAATAATCGTCTCACCCGTCTCATGGTTTACAAATGCCCTGAAGGTCGGGTCCTCCTTAGTGAAGCGAGACAATGCCTTGCTCATATTCACTTGAGCCTTGTTGTCTTCAGGCACTATCGCAAGGCTTATAACAGGCTCAGGCACATGCATAGATGTCATTGAATACCTGTAGCCAGGGGCAGTGAAGGTATCGCCCGAGACGCAGTCAATGCCAAAGAGGGCCCCAATATAGCCTGCTGGTATCTCAGTAATATCTTCCATTTGATTGGCATGCATCCTCACTACACGGCCGACCTTTATCTTCTGGCCTGTGCGATTATTCTGGATCATATCACCCTTTCGTAATGTCCCCTGATATACCCTTATGTAAGTCAACTGCCCGTAACGCCCCTCTTCAAGTTTAAAGGCAAGGGAGACAAGAGGCATATCAGGGTCTGCCGTGAGGATAACCTCCTCTTCATCCTTATCCAGATCAAGCGCCTTATTTTCTACTTCTGCTGGATGAGGCAGATAATAGGTAACAGCATCAAGCAGGGGCTGAACCCCCTTATTCTTATAGGCAGAGCCAACAAATACAGGCGTAAGCTCCCTCTTTAATGTCCCGATCCTTATTGCCTCCCTCAAAAGTTCTTCAGGGACATCACCCTCAAGCGCAGCCTCCATAAGCTCATCTGAAAACATGCTTGCTGCATCTATAAGCTCTTCTCTCATTCGCTCTGCTTCAGCTATAAGGGAAGAAGGGATTGCTTCATAACGCACATTCTCTCCATTTGCCCCGTCAAAATACACTGCCTTCATCGTAACAATGTCAACTACGCCGTCAAAATCAGACTCAAGGCCGATGGGAAGCTGCATTGCCACTGCATTGTGCCCCAGCTTTTCACGCAGCTGCTCAATGACCTTCATAGGATTTGCGCCTGTCCTGTCGCACTTATTTATAAAGGCAATGCATGGCACATGATAACGGGCCATCTGTCTGTCAACAGTTATAGACTGAGACTGAACCCCGCCAACAGAGCAGAGGACAAGTACGCCTCCATCCAGCACCCTCAATGCCCTTTCTACCTCAATAGTAAAGTCCACGTGTCCCGGGGTGTCTATGATATTGATCTCATGCCCGCGCCATTCACAATATGTGGCGGCAGATGTTATTGTAATACCGCGCTCTTTTTCAAGCTCCATAAAGTCCATTGTAGCGCCAACGCCGTCTTTGCCCTTTACGTCATGGATTGCATGAATACGATTCGTATAATAAAGTATCCTCTCAGTAAGCGTGGTCTTGCCCGCATCAATATGAGCGCTTATTCCAATGTTTCTAATCTTTTCAGGGTCTCTTTTCATCCTTAAAAAACCTCGCCTTATTTATTTTTAGTTTATTTTTATTGTATTATAACTTGCATAACCTAAACCTGTACGGCTATCTGTAAAAAGACCTTATCTTTATGGGCCAAATATATAGCCTTAAATATTTCAATTACCATAACCCCTATGCCTTTATTATTAAAAGGGGATTTGTGGAAATTGGAACAGATGATTTGACATAAGAATAATGACGGGGCACTTTTACCTATTTCATCATTGCTTGTCAAGTAAAATTATACCTTGTATATCATTGGCATGAAAATTACTTCTGATTCTTTTATTCTCCTTGGTGATGTAAACCCTATAACTATTTGTTTTTGCTGTATTTTAATAGCCACTATTTAACGAAATGCGCTGATGTGTATTACCACCCTTCTCATCTCAGGCGTTCTCAAGCCGAGAAATATTCCTTAAAGGGAAATTAATATAAAACGTGTTAATCTTCTTGACTTTTTTAATAGCAGGTTTTATCTACTAAAAACATTAAGGGAGTTATAATAATTTGGGATAATATTTATTTGTTATCTAATTATTATTTAAAGGGAGGAATGGCAACATGGTTAAATTAAATTTTAAAAAGACCCTCTGGCTCCAAACAATAGTTGTTATTTTAATAAGCGGCATCTTTGTCTTATGGATTTTATATGCCTTAAATGGATATTTAAAGCGCTCTTCAGTTAATTCTTTGAAAAAGGTAGTTGTTACCCCATTAAAAATACTGGAATTTTATCATAAAGAAGAGATTGAAGGCAAACTTACAAGAAAGGAGGCTCAAGAGAAGGCCAAAGAGGTTATTTCCAGATTAAGGTGGGGTATGGATGGAAAAAATTATTTCTGGATTAATACAGCCGATATTTCTAATATAAGGATGGTTATGCACCCTTATAAGCCTTCTTTAAATGGGAAAGACCTTACAAACCTTAAGGATAAGCAGGGCAATTGCCTGTTTTATAACATGGTAAAGGCTGTAAACGATAGCCCTGACGGGGCAGGTTTTGTAAGATATTGGTGGCAATATAAAGGAGAAACGGGCAGAATTGAGTCTAAAGTTTCTTATGTAAAACTTTTTAGGCCGTATGGATGGATTGTAGGCGCTGGAGTATATGAATGCGACCTGTTTCAGGAATCATGGAATATTATAAAACACTTTGTATATATGTCTTTTTCTATCGGGTGTGGCATAGGAATATTAATATTTATATTATCTTTCTTTATTACCCATAGACTTTCAAGGTCTATTGAACAGCTTATTGTGCGGGTAAAAGACCTTGCAGAAGGCGAGGCCAATCTTACTATGTTTTTAGACGTAAACAAGATAAGGTGTAATGATAAGATGGACTGTAATGATAGTAATTGCTATAGTTATGGCAAGGAGGGTTGGTGCTGGCAAGAGGTTGGCACTTTATCTAACAGACCTGAATGCAGAGCTATTAAAAGCGGGCAGATATCTTCATGTGAAAAGTGCAAGGTTTTTAAGGAGGTTGCCGTTACGGAATTAGACAGGATCGGCATTTATATAAATGCCTTTATTGTCCGTCTTAACAGGATTATAACTGAAGTTAAAGAAAAGGCATCTATAGTAACAGAAGAAACGAAAAAATTATATAGTGTCTCAGATAAGATGTCTGAGGCCGTGGATACTACTATGAATGGGACTCTAACTATGAAAGATGCGGCTGAAGAGACATCTGACGGCATTGTAACTGTGGCCTCTTCTATGGAAGAAATGGCATCAGCGGTAAGTGAAGTGGCCCAAAATACAAGCAATGCCAGCAATCAGGCAAGAGAGGCAAAGGAGGCAGCGGCAAATGCATCAGAGGTAGTGGAAAGGCTTTCAGATGCTTCCAGTAAAATAAATGAAATTACTCAGTTAATAGCATCTATTGCAGAGCAGACCAATCTTTTGGCTCTTAACGCCACAATAGAGGCAGCAAGGGCTGGAGAGGCTGGAAAGGGGTTTTCTGTAGTGGCAAATGAGGTAAAAGAGCTTGCAAAGCAGACTGGGGATTCCGTAGAAGAAATTGATGAGATAGTAAGGGCCATATCCATAGGGGCAAAAGAGGTTCAAGATTCTATTAATAATATACTTGACATCATAAATACGCTGGCTGATTTGGCAGATGGCATTGCTGCAGCGATTGAAGAGCAGACAGCTACTACAGGTGAAGTCTCTGACCATACTCAGCAGGTTTCTGATAAGGTTAAAAGGATATTAAAAGAGACGGAAAGAATAGCGTCTGTGGCGTCCAGCGCCAAGGATGGAACTATTTCCGTAAAAGAAAGCGCTCAAATGATGAACTCACGTTTTAATGAGCTATACCAAATACTGAATCAGTTTAAGGTATAAAATAATTTGATCCCCTTTTATCTATGTTAGGGTTGAGGCGTTAAGATTTAGGCAAAAACCCAAAAATGTTAACAGATTTTAGACGCATCATAAATAGAAAAAAGGAAAAAAGACCTCAACCCTGACTCCTAAATCCTAATTTAAACTGTCTAAGAACTCATTGAAGAAGTTATAGCGATCGTGTATAATCCATTAACGTCTTTAAAAGGCAGGCTATTAACATTTATTTAAAGTGCCAATAAACTAAGCATAGGCTTAACCTATCGGCCTCATTTTCTCTTATTATAATCAGTTATATGGGCACAAAAAGACAAGGAGTGTAACAAGTTGGATTTAAAAGTAAATTCCGTACGCGGCTTTAAGGATGTATTTGGAAAGGATGTCATTAAATTTCAGGCCATTGAAGATGCGGCGAGGATGTGTTTCGAGATGTTTGGCTTTAAGGAGATACGGACACCTATTGTAGAGAAGACATCATTATTCCAGCGCGGGATAGGCGAAGGCACTGATATAGTGGAAAAGGAGATGTACACCTTTATAGATAGGAATGGGGATTCTATTTCATTGCGTCCTGAGGCAACGGCGGGGGTTATAAGGGCATTTCTTGAGCACAAGCTATATAATGCCTCTTCTTTACATAAATTTTATACAATAGGCCCTATGTTCAGGCATGAAAGGCCGCAAAGGGGCAGATTAAGGCAGTTTCACCAGATAAATGCCGAGGTTATTGGCTCTGACGCCCCCCTTGCTGACAGTGAAATTATATGGCTTGCATGGGCAATCTTAAAGGAGGCAGGGCTTTTTGAGGGGTTAAGGCTTGAGATTAATTCCCTTGGATGTCCAAGATGCAGGCCGCAGCACAGGCATGACCTTATGGACTTTCTCAATAATAATAAGGCAGAGTTATGTGAAGATTGCAGGCGCAGGATAGACAAGAACCCTTTAAGGGTATTTGACTGTAAGAATGAGGCTTGTAAGAAAGCCCTTATGCTTGCCCCGCTTATAAGGCACTACTGGTGTCCTGAATGCGCCCAGCACTTAGGAGATGTCCTTGATTACCTTGAAACAATTAATATCCCGTTTGTAATCAACCCTTATCTTGTAAGGGGGCTTGATTATTATAATAGAACCACATTTGAGATAAAGGCGTCACGCCTTGGCGCTCAGGATACAGTAGCTGCCGGCGGCAGATACGACAGGCTCATAGAATGGCTTGGAGGCCCTGATTGTCCTGCTGTCGGCATGGCAATTGGCATGGAAAGGGCGATACTGATGATGGATATGGATATATTGGAGAAAGCCGCCTATGATAACCGTCCTGACTGTTTCTTTATAACCTTTAACAGTGAGGGCAGAGGCCATGCATTAAGGTTTATGAATAAGCTCAGGGATAAATTTATAGCATGTGAGATGAGCTATGATAAAAAGAGCATGAAGGCGCAGATGCGCTATGCCGATAGGGTTGGCGCACGCCTTGCCATAATTATTGGAGAGGATGAAGTTGATAATGAAGAGGCAACTGTAAAGGATATGGAGACCCATGCTCAACACAGGGTGCAATTTGACAGGCTTGTTGAATGGGTAGGGAAATTGGTAGATGAGAAAAGAGGTTAATATAAATTGGCTCAACATGACCAGAGTTATAAGAAGCTATTCAGGCATCCTGAGCTTGTAAGGGACCTTTTCATGGGTTTTGTTGAGGAGGAATGGGTTTTTGACCTTGATTTTTCAACGCTAAATATAGTGAGTGATAGCTATGTGAGCGATGATTTAAGGGACAGGGAAGACGATATTATATGGAGGGTGAGGTTTAAGGGGGAGTGGCTTTATGTTTATATACTCATTGAGTTTCAATCTACGGTTGATAAGTTTATGGCAGTAAGGCTTATTACCTATGTTGGCTTATTATATCAGGACCTTATAGCGAGCAAGGAGATAAAGGCTGGCGATAAGCTTCCGCCTGTATTTCCAGTAGTGCTTTATAATGGCGGAAGGCGCTGGACAGCGCCGTTGGAGATAAGGGAGCTTATAGCAGATGTTCCGGAGGGGTTGTCTTGTTATCTTCCGTGTTTTAAGTATTATCTTATAGAGGAGCAGTCATATTCTGACGAGAGGCTTTTGGGTTGTAATCTTGCGAGTGCGGTATTTCGTCTTGAGAAGAGTCGGACATTTGATGAGATGCGAGAGGTGGTTGATGATTTGATAAGTTGGCTGAGGCTGCCTGAGCAGGCGTCATTAAGGCGCGTATTTACGACATGGATAAAGCGGGTGCTTTTATCAG
>JALWQB010000036.1 GCA_026994795.1 Deltaproteobacteria bacterium | reverse complement strand
ATAAAAATGAAATTTAAATGTTATATTAGAGGGTTACTTGACAAAACCCTTAACTACGGAAAAATTGTAGGGCAGACACGGTGTTTCAAGATTATCTTATTATTAAAATCGTCATATATATTAAGCCATAGGTCAGGCCGTCTTGAGGAATAATATTTATTAAAGAAGGGGTCCCCATCTTTTAAATGCTCATAACAACACACCTTTAACCATTCCCTGCCGCTATGCGTAAACATACGGCTTAAGAGAGGGATACAGTCATTGCCATCAATATATATTGTCCACTTGGGAATATAAAGGTGTTTTTGCATATTTCGCCTGAAGGTTACAATGCCCAAATGTATCATGCCATAGGCATCAGGGTAATCTTCAATATCTTTATCCATTAAAATAAGGCTAAAAGGGTTGGCCTTAAAGGCCATAAATGGAAGTATTGGAGGCAAACAGTCTCTCATAGCCATAGGCCAACCATGACGGTATCTTACATTTGCTAGATAGCCTGAAAACGGAAAAAATAGGCTGCCATCAGTGAGTATATGAGGACCAGCCAAAAAGTTATAAAGCCTCCCATTATCTTCCATTATGACCCTTGGAGAAAAGACGCTCCACTCATCTTGTCCCTTATACCAGCCAAACAGATATTTCCAACTCATAAGCGGAACAAATGCCCTGCGCCACATCACAATAGTAAGGCCATTATCGCAACTTTTGAGGAAGTTACAGCACCTCTTCCACCAGTCATCATCTAACATATTGACAATACTGCTTTTTACAATGGCCTTACGGGCATAAGAGGGAAGGGATCTAAGACAAGATATCTCCATATCCAATAGTTTATCTTTTATGCTAAGGTCATACTGCCCGCCCTTATCCGACAATATAAGTATATTAATATTATTTATGTCCTTAAAAGATGACAGGGAAGGCTTTATCGTATAAAATCCATATCCTACATCCTTATCTATACATACCTTACTATCTTTTAATAGCTTATTCTCCCTCAAAAAATAGGAGACAGCCCTCTTGCCTGCGTCATAGGCGTAAATCTTATTCTTATATGACCTTGCAGTTGATGAAGGCGCCTCACGCCAGCCATAGCCAATATATGGTATATGGATTATATCGCTTTCCTTAAGTCGCCTTACTGCCCTCAAGAAGAGCTCAAAATCTTGCGCCCCGTTAAAATCGGGGTCAAGTCCCCCAAGCCCCTTAAGAAACCCTCTTCTATAGGCTATAAAGTGCACAGCATACATGCCAGAGAGGAGATACGCCTTTGAAAAATCAGGCTTGAGAAAGGGTAAGTCACGCCCCCCTCCCTCAAGTATCATGTCCCTATCAGTATAAATCACTTGAGGAGGCTCTTTAATGCCCTGTATGTATTGGGCAACAACTAACAGGGTATCCTTATACAATATATCGTCATGGTCAATAAATCCTACATATTCACCGCGACACCGCCTTATGCCCACATTAGTTGCGCCTGATATGCCAAGATTTTTCTTTAAAAATAATATCCTTATATTAGGATGGGATAGATTTCTTAAAAAACTTACGACCTCGGCCCTTGTTGAACAATCATCTATAACCCATAGCTCCCAAAATTTAAATGTCTGGCAGCTTACTGATAAAATTGCATCTTTTAAGTGAGAGAGAACAGGATTAAAAACAGGCATAATAAGGCTAAAGACAGGTCTTTTATAAAATGGCCTTTGCATAGATGGAATATCACAAGAGAGAGGGATATTATATTTTTTGAGGTAGAGCCTATAATCTATATTTGATACGCTTAGATGCCCCTCAGGATGTCTCATTATCTAAATAAATTATAAAAGCAATGCCTTATCTCTTTAAACTTTTTCATCGCCCTGAATAAAAGGCCGTCATCGCATTTATTAGATGTCGCAGATACGGAATTTCCCACTATACTGTTAAATTTTTTTGTGGCCATACCTATAGGCTCTTTCAGGGAATGATGTATGGTATTATCATAGATGTCGTTAAATGTCGCCCCCTTATCAAGGGATATACCCCAAGTATGGCCTCCATCAATGACATTTGCGCCAATAATATTTTCCATTGAAGGGAAGAAATCCAGTGGCCTATCCCTATCCACGATATGCCTCACCTGACGCTCAGGCATGGCAGAGCCAATCAGTATGCCGCTATAGGTAAAACGATAATTAGAGCCCCTGTTGTTATTTAATATAGAATTAAAGAGGATAATATTTCTAAAGGAGCTTCTTACCAGTTTTATGCCATCTCCTGCATTTTCTTCTATTACATTTTCATAAACAAGATTTTCTGCAGCATTATCCAATGATATAGCAGGAAGTTTTGCCACCGCAGAATTATCTGAAAGCCTGCCAAAACCCAATACAAGGTCATGTTTTAGATCTTCATCACTCTGTCTGCTCCTAAAGCCATTCATCCTAAAGATATTTCTATAAACAATATTACGTATGCTCCCCCAATCAAGACATAACCCCTCCTTATCATTATTTAAAAAATAATTATTGTGGATAATTACGCCTGCACAGCCGTCACAATATACGCCTTGGGCCTTATTGCCCTTAAAAATTGAGTGATCAATAAGGATGTGACGGGGAATAGCATTTAATATGGCCTGCCTTTTGGTTGCGATGGGCTGGTGTAATGGCTTATCTTCATCTACAATAGATATTATCGTCTTCATATCTGCCTCATTGGGCAGCATAGCATCAGTTATTACAATTCCGGCCCCGCCATTATCCGACCGCATAAGCCCCCTTATATAGGCATTTTTTATAGTAATATTATGACTATTGCCGCTAATAAATATCCCTGGCCCTCTACCTTTATTAATATCTATATTTTCTATTAAAATATGAGAATTTTCTGAATTATTACCTGTAATAATAATAGGATGATGAACATCAGCAAACTTTACTCCATAAATTCCGAAGTGTTTACAAGCAGTTATCCAAAAGCCGCTCTTCAATCTTAAAAAAGAGATATTATTTATATCTATGCTTTTTTTATTATTACATATAAACACTGGAAAAGATGGAGTTGAAATAGCGCTTCTGTCTAAAGGGGATATTAATACCCCATCTCCCTGTATTGATAAATTATCCAACAAAATAATCGGCTCATTGGCCAAAAGCCTCTTACTCTCTACCTTAATAATTAACTGATTGCTCCCTTTCTTATATTTCTTATAATAATATTGTATAGCCTTGTTTAAGCCTTTTGTAGTATTGCCATTAAAAGAATATACTACTGATGTCTTATAGCCATTAGTAAGGGGGAAAAGCCTTATTCCATCTTTTGAAATTGCCTCCATAGAACTGTCAGGGAATATGACGAATAAAAACGGGATATTAATAGTCTTTAAGCGCAATCCTGTAAGAGAATCTTCAAGAATAGACCTTTCTTTTGATTCAAGAGGAAGCCTGTATAAAGGCGGCAGATCATACAATTTGAAGATATCTGTCTGATAGGCATATAAGCTATTTGATATGCCCATCAAACATATTGATACTATTATAAAATTATTCAACAAAGACCAAATGCCCACCAACAAGACAATTCTCTTTATCTTCCTCAAAAAAGGGCAGTTCCTAATCAAAACAGGTAACATATAGCCTAAATCCTGCACGGCAATAATAAAGCTACATATCCTTTCCCAGCTCTTTTGACCTCATTGTAGCCTCGCTTACTGCCTTCATTACTGCTGCCTTAAATGAATGTCTTTCAAGGGCATAAAGCCCCCTGATTGTGGTCCCGCCGGGGCTTGTAACCATTGATATAAGGCGTGAGGGGTGTTCCTTTTGGGCATTTACCATCTTGGCAGCGCCTATTACAGTTTGAACAGCAAGCTCCTGCGCCACATCTCTTGAAAGTCCCTCAAGTACGCCCCCCTCTATTAATGCCTCTATAAATAGGAAACAATAGGCAGGCCCGCTTCCACTAAGCCCTGTTACACAATCCATAAGAACCTCTGGCAACACAACAGCAGTTCCTACTGCCTCAAAGAGCCTCTTTACTGTCAATAAATCCATCTCGCTGACATTAGAGCCCTTTGATATAGCAGCAGCGCCTTCATGGATAAGGGCAGGGGTATTGGGCATAACTCTAATCACCCTTGCGTTATTATGCAGATATCCCTCAATATATCTCGTAGAGATGCCTGCCGCGATGGAAATAATAAGCTGTTTATCTATATATTGACTTATTGACTGAAGTACCTGAGCCATAACCTGTGGTTTTACCGCAAGAAGTATCATATCTGCCCATAATAGAAGCTCCTTAGTGGCAGCAGGATATAAAGAGATATTAGTAATCTCTTCTATTTCCTGCCTTCTTGCTTCCATCGGCTCAACTGCCCTGATGTTTTCTTTTGAAAAGATACCCTTTTCTATAAGACCTGTTATGAGCGCCCCCCCCATCTGGCCTGCGCCGATAAACAAAAGCCTTTTATAAATTCGTCCATCTTGATGTCTTTGTATTTCAGTCAGTCTCTCCATTTCAGTTAAATCTTTTCCTTTATGATAGTTAAAGTTCCCATTATGCTGCATGCTCAGTTAAGTTTCTCCTTATCTATTGGCGATGTAATGACAAGCGACCTGAGTTTTTCATATAGCTTTTTAGGCAGCTTAACAATATGCCCCCCTATCTTATTTATCGCCGCAAGTTTTGTGCTGCCTTGAACTATTACACTATCTTCGCCATGTTTTACAATCCTATAAAAAAATGTAACTGTATATTCATCAATAGCCGATACGGCTGTCTCAATCAACAAGAGCTCATCATAATAGGCAGGGGCCTTATATCTGGTATATGCCTCAACAACTGGCATAATAATCCCGTCGTCTTCTATCGCCCTATAAGTTATATCAATAAAATGCCGTAAAAACTCTGTCCGTCCTATCTCAAAAAAACGCAAATAATTTCCATAATAAACAACACCTGCCTGATCAGTATCGGCATATCTTACTCTATACTGTTCTACATGTATCATAAGCCTTAACTACTCCTTATTTCTTATAGTTTTCTATAAAATCATCAATTCGCCAAATAGGCTTTTCTAAATTGCCCTAAGGCCCTGTTATAAACTCAATCTCTTCTAACTCCTTTTTCTTTGGGTCAAGCTCAACATATCTTGGCTCTATACCAACAAAATAATCAAACAGCCTATGCCCCTCATTAAAAGAGAGCTCGCTTGCCTCAGCAACCCTCTCAGAAAAAGAGGCATCAGGATTATCATTAATATGTTCACTGTCATATATACAAAAAGGCACAGGCAATGGACAATGAGTTCTCCATTTTATTGGGGTAAAATGGTCTGTTACAACCATAAGCCTATATGAACACCCCATATCCTTTAACGCATCCCATACCTTAGCCACTATAACCTTGTCAAATCTCTCTATGGCCTTGATCTTCTCCCTTAAATTGCCCATATGACCTGCCTCGTCAGGGGCCTCAAGATGAAGCGCCACAAGTTGATTATCCTTTAACGCTTCTATTGCTTCCCCTGCCTTTGCATCATAATCTGTATCAAGATACCCTGTCGCCCCTGGCACCTCTTTTACCTCAAGCCCTGCCCATTTACCAAGCCCTTTTATAAGATCAACTGCTGCAATCACCGCACCCTGTAACCCAAATCTCTCTTCTATCCTTGGCATAATTGGTTTTCTGCCCTGCCCCCAAGGCCAAAGGGCGTTGGCTGACTGTAGCCCCCTCTCTCTTCTCTTAAGGTTTACGGGATGTTTATGAAAAAACTGTATGGCCTTTGTAAGCATTTTATAAAGCAATGGTTCTTCCTCATAAACCTGCCATACATCAGTAACATCCTTGCCTGTAAAATCATGAGGCGGCACAGTGGCAAGCCCCTCAGGGCCGCCATGCCACATTAAAAGGTTCCTATAGCTTACGCCATGATAGATGTGAAATGAACGTCCCTCAATTAAGGGAGCGAAATCATTAATAAGTATTTGTGCCTCTTCATCAGAAATATGTCCTGCGCTATAATCAACCATAAATACACGGCCTTCCTTAAAACCAAGGGTTACAAGATTACACCTGAACGCCACATCTTCTGGATTCATAATAAGCCCAAGCGCTGCCGCCTCTATTGCCCCCCTGCCTGTATAAAACTCCCTTGGGTCATAGCCAAGAATAGACATATTGGCTACATCGCTCCCCGGTGTAAGGCCATCTGGTATGGTCTGAGCTGTGCCGATCTGCCCAAGACGCGTCAGCCTGTCCATTGTTGGGGTCCTGGCTGCCTCAAGAACTGTCTTGCCGCCAAGCTCTTCAATAGGAAAATCTCCCATACCATCTCCAATTAAGATACAATATCTTTCAACAGGAGTCTTTATATCAACCATACAACAATCTCTCCTTAAACTATAACAAATTATATAAAATAGCTATACATCTTCAACTTCATCTTCAATTCTTATTAATACTGTCTTTGCCCTTGTTACTGTCAATGAATCAATTTCAATAAGCGCCTGTCTTACAGATGCTTCAATGGCCTCATGGGTAAGCATTACAATCGGCACAACGCCACTCTTACTCCTCCCTTTTTGCACTACGGACTGGACACTTATCCCATGTCTTCCAAGGACGCCGCTTATAGCGGCAAGGACACCTGGTTTATCTAAAGCAGAGAACCTAAAATAATATCTTGAACTTAAAAAATCTATGGCTGCCTTCTTTAGACTGCTTCGCTGAGATAAGATAGGACCTGATATGCAATTGTCTATATTCCCATGCATACTATTATGTCTAAGACACTGTCCGCCTCTTGCCTCTCCAGCCCTTGCTATGTCAACAACATCTCCAACTACTGTGCTTGCAGTAGGCCCCTCGCCTGCGCCCATTCCATATAGGAGCATTGTCCCTACCTCATCGCCCTTTATATAAAATGCATTATAAGCGCCCTCTACCTGAGAGAGCAAGTGAGCCTCAGGTATCATAGCAGGATGAACCCTTAACATTACACTACCATTACTCTCAGCGCCTATGGCAAGCAATCGTATCCTAAATCCAAGCTCTTTTGCAATATTTATATCAATTGGATCTATACCTGTAATACCTTCAATATAAAGCTCTTCTTCATTAAAATTTATCCCAAATATCAACATGCCGAGGATAATTAACTTATGTGCCGTATCATAGCCTTCTACATCAAAACGGGGGTCAGCCTCTGCATAGCCAAGTTGCTGGGCCATTTTAAGGGCATCTTCATAGGATGCGCCCTTATGTGTCATATTAGAAAGGATATAATTTGAAGTACCATTCATTATACCGATGATTTCAGATATTTTATTGGCGACAAGGGTCTCTTTTATTGTCTTTATCACAGGGATACAGCCGCCGACACTTGCCTCAAAGCCCATTAAGACGCCCTTTTCCCTCAGCCTTTTCCATATTTCAGGGCCATGAGAAGACAAGACCGCCTTGTTTGCAGTTACAACATGCTTTCCTGCCTCAATTGCCCTCAAGATGTATTCCCGTGCAGGCTCAACTCCGCCAATAAGCTCTATTATGCAGTCAACCTCTGGGTCATTAAAGATAATATCAGGGTCAGTTACACGCACTGCATCAGGCAGCGGGAAATCCTTTGCCCTCCTAAAACGGCGGTCTAATACCCACTTTACATTTATCGGTACACTGGAGCGGCGCGATAAGGCATCTGCCTTTTCAGTAATAAGACGATATACGCCACAACCAACTGTTCCATATCCCAGAATAGCACAATTAAACATAATCTCTATAAAATAACATCCGCTCCCATGATGTATGGACCCGCTATTTTACTATACAAAGAGTCAGAAATTTCCCGTGAAAAATAAAAGTGCGATTTGGCTACACTCCACCTTCTCCATCAATTGATGGTTTCTGAAAAGAAAAAATGTATTATAAACATGACCAAATCGTACATATATGAGTGGCTAACCCCGTACAAAAAATGCCACTATTCGATTGTGCGAAATTGACACTCCCAAATTATTTATCTTTCATCAGACGGGGTGTCAATAGATAATTGACATGAATGTTTGGAGGCAAAAAAATTGATTTCAGAATTAACAGAAAGGATGGAGAAAGATGAAATTTCCGGTGCAAACATTACGGCTCATTCCCCCCTCCCGTCCCCCCAAGGGGGGAAGCGAGGGTTTCCTAAAAAAGTGGGATGAGTTTTATAAAAAGATATGTTAAAAGCGATTGATTTTATTTGTTGACAACAACAAAAAGAGAGAAAGACGGAAGCGATTATCTAATGAAAACAAAAAATATCCTTATTTATTAAGGGGCTTATCAATCAAAGAGCCAGATCAGGTATGGAGTACAGATATAACTTATATCAGGATGAGCAGAGGTTTTTTGTATCTTGTAGCCATAATAGACTGGTACAGTA
>JALWQB010000035.1 GCA_026994795.1 Deltaproteobacteria bacterium | reverse complement strand
GTTGGAGGAAAGGGTAATGAAGGCGTTGCAGCCTATGTAAAACGCATAAAGGGCGCTATAGGTTATGTGGAATTCGCCTATGCCAAACAAAATCACCTCAGCACAGCGCTGTTGAAGAACAGGGATGGACAATTTGTCTCTGCCTCTATTAAATCTTTTCAGGATGCAGCCATTGGAGCGGACTGGAAACATACCCCTGGGATGGCAGTGGTTTTGGTCAATCAGTTAGGAAAATCCTCATGGCCAATCACCGGGGCATCTTTTATTTTGATGTATAAAAAACAGCGTAATCCTGAGACAGCCAAGGAGGTCCTTAATTTTTTCCACCATTGCCTTACTAAAGGGCAAGATATGGCCAAAGAGCTCCTCTATGTCCCGCTCCCTGACCCTGTTGCAAAGATAGTGGAAGAGCTGTGGGCAAAGGAAATTAAATATAATGGAAAACCCATTTGGCCATAGGATATAGGTGATTACAAAAATTTTAAGATAGTTCAAGGATTAAAGGATACTTATGATAAAAGGTATTAATTTTAAAAAAGTAATTTATATAGTTTATTTGGGATTACTGTTGTCTGTGGGCTTGCTTTCTCTAAGTTATATGGAAAATGCAATGCAAGAACAGATAATTAGCGGCAGTGACGTTCCGTTTACTATTGTTCAGGTAGAGACCATGATGCGCTATCATGGAGCAAGCATAGCGCGTTTTGACGGCAAGAATTGGTGGTTTTTAAATGGTAACAGCTGGATAAATATCACAAACGGAAACGCCTTTGGCAGATATATTATTAATAGGTCAAAAGAGCGTCGTGTGGCGCTGGAGGGACGCTATAGGCGGCGCTATAAGGATAATGGCGGTAATGGCGCATTGATATTATGATGTAAATATGGATGCGAAGATAAAAGAAATATGGCGTGGCGGAAGCGCATGGGAATCGAACCCACCCACCGCCTTTCTCAGACGGTGCACCGGATTTGAAGTCCGGGAGAGCCACCAGCGCCCTTTCCGCTTCCATTCACATTCATAACTTTTTTTATGCCTATGTCAAGATACGATTTTGTGAGAGGAGTATTGTATTATGCCTTCTTTAACCTTTCTGGGAGCGGCCAATACTGTAACTGGTTCCTGCCATCTGCTTAATATAAAAGGAAAAAATTATCTTTTTGATTGCGGTCAATTTCAAGGGCCCTGGCATATAGAAAAGAGAAATTATGAGCCTGTTGGCATTGATGCCCATAATGTGGATGCCATATTCTTAAGCCACGGCCACCTTGATCATTGTGGGAGGATACCGCTTTTGGTAAACCAGGGCTTTTCAAAAGATATATACTGCACACCGCCTACTAAGGACATAGCAATGCTTATTATGATGGATTCTGCCCACCTATTAAAGGAAGAATTTGTATGGAAGAGAAAAAAATATGCAAGATTGGGTATCAGCCCTAAAGAGCCCTTATATTCCTCAGATGATGTGTGGCACTGTCATGAGCTGTTTTCAAGAGTTGTTGAATATGGCGATAAGATTCAGGTAGATAATGATATAACCCTTTCTCTTCATGCAGTTGATGCCGGTCATGTGCTCGGCTCATGTCAGATATATTTAGAATACAGGCCGCGAAAGGGAAGACCTATTACAATACTTTATTCAGGCGATATTGGAGATGGACAAAGGCCAATTGTGGACAACCCTGCGCCTCCGGAAAAGGGGGTGGATGTGCTTATAATGGAATCAACTTATGGGGACAGGGAGCATAAGGCGTATAGCGCATCAGTAGATGAGTTCAGGGAGGCAGTCGTCAGCACGGTGGAGAGGGGCGGCACTGTCCTTATACCTACTTTTGCGCTGGAAAGGGCACAAGAGATATTATTTCACCTGGAGGTAATGAAAAATAAGGGGCTTATATCAGAAGAAATCCCGGTGTTTTTAAATAGCCCCCTTGCAATAAACCTGACAAGGGTCTTTGAAAAACATTATAAATATTGTGATAGCTCCCTGAAAGACATGATTAACAAAGGGCTTTCTCCATTTATGTTCCCCGGTCTCCAATTTACTGATACAGTGGAAGAGTCTAAAATGATACACTCTGTGCCGTCTCCCAAGATAATACTTGCTGGCTCTGGCATGATAACAGGTGGCAGGATAAAACACCACTTAAAACACAACCTATGGAAAGAGGATGCCACTGTAATAATTGTTGGTTATCAGGCAAAGAACACATTGGGGAGAAAACTTATTGAAGGAGATGAAACAGTAAAGATTTTTGGCGAAGAAATCGCTGTTAGGGCAAAAATTGTAACGATAAATGGCTTTTCTGCCCATGCAGGCAGAAAACACCTTATAAAATATGCACAAGAGGCTAATCCGCGACATCTCTTCCTTGTTCATGGCGAGCCTGAGACGCTTAAAAGGCTTAAAAGGTCTATTAAGGGGGTATTGCCTCGCACAGAGGTCATCATACCTGACTTTAAAGGGCAATATCCTATATAAGAGAGATTGTAGAGGTTGTTTAACGCTCATAAAAGGGAAAAGGATTAAAAGCTATCCTAACCCCTTGAAATCATTGAGCCGACAGGGGGACTTGAACCCCCGACCTGCTGATTACGAATCAGCTGCTCTACCATCTGAGCTATGTCGGCTAATTTACTGTTTTTTTATATGGTTAAGAGAATAACTATAATTGAATATTAATCGTTTTCGACCATATCCCCTTCTACATATTGTTCTTTTAATGTTATAACAGGGTCGCCAAAGAAAGTAAATCTTAACCAATCTATTGATAATTTTAACATTTCATAATCATCTGTTTTAGCATTGTCAAGAACAGAATTTTTTATTTCATAGATATCTAAGAATTTGGATTCAAAAACAAATCTTCTAAATGCATCAATGTTGTAACAGCCCATAAAAAACATCTGTTTTGTCTTTTCAGGTATAGGGATAAATGTCCCAATGGACTTTCTCCTCAAAATAAGCTCAGTCCATCCCTTATTTATCTTTTCTAACACACTAATGCCCTGAGTATTCATCCATTCCTTAACAGTAACCTCTTCTCCAAGGTCATGTCCCATACAGTGCGGCTCTTTTATTATAGCAAAAAAATTTTCTTTAGAGGAGCTATCAAGATTATAGAACATGCCTGAGGCAAGAGGATAATACCTGCAGGTTAACGGCCTGTCTTCATAGATAGCGCACCCTTCTTTTACAAGAAAGGGGCATGACTTATCAGCATCTTCTTTCATTTTTAAGACAGGCACAGGGAGCTCTGTATTCTCTATTGTCCCTAATCCAGTATAGATATACAAGAATTCACTTGAATCCATATTAAACTTATTCTTTAATTTGATTATATCCGCAGGCGTAAGGATTATATGAGCCTCTCTACAGCATTTTGTAAAGCATGAAAGCTCATTTGAACACTGAAATGCTATAGGGCTTGATTCATCAAGCCTTACAGGAACAATTACCTCTTGTCTATCTTTTGGCGCAAACATATATCCCCCTTTTAATTTCTTAAACCCTCTTAGGGGCTAATGACTTTTAACGACTTGCGGCCTCAGCAAGATAATGAGTTCTCGTTTGTTTGAGTAGTCCTTAGTGCTTTTGAAGGCGTTTCCTATTACTGGAATGTCTCCTACTACAGGGACCTTTGTCTCTTTTTTATCCTTTATCTCATCTATAAGGCCGCCTATTATCAAAAATTGTCCATTCTTTACCTTTGCCATCGTGCTGATTTCCCTCAAGTTAATGCGAGGAAGGCCGACTTCACTGCTTGATACGCTTGAGCCAAAGGTCCTGTATTCAATAGGCTCTTGAAGCTGAGATGTTACAGGGGTAATATGGAGCACTACCTCATCATCCTTTGCAATCTGCGCCATAACAGAAAAACCAATGCCTGATAGGATGCTCTGGGTATTGACAGTATATGTTACAATGCCAGTAACTGAATCAACAGTTGATTCCACATTGTCTATGTAGCTTATACTCTCTCCTACTGTAAGCATTGCCGCCTGTCCATTCATTAAGGTAAGTTTCGGGTTTGAAAGCACCTTTACCTTACCATATTCTGACAAGGCATCTACAAGCAATGTGAATGCCTTTGGCTGCATGGATACAGAGCTTATAAACTTGACACCTTCCTTTGGATAAAGCTGCCCTCCGCTTCCAAAGTTTACATTAAAGCTAAATTTTGAATTTTTCATAAGGTCAGTCCAGTCAACCCCTGTTGAATGACGTCTCTCAAGCCTTACTTCAAGTATCTTTGCCTCAATTATGACCTGTTTTGACAATTCTCTATTGAGATTGTCAAGATATGACTTGACCTGTTCAAGGATGGAGCGAGGCGCTGTTACAGTAATTATGCCAAGCGGCCTATCAATAGTATAAAAAAAGCCCTCGCGAGAGCGTTTAGGGGCGCTTATTACCTTTAACCCTGCCCCACCATTAGAGGCATCAGCCTGACCCTTTTCAACCTCTCCATTTTCACCTTTGCCAGAAGAAGAAGTCTTGTTCTTTAGCCCTGCCTCAATACATCTGTTCTGGCGCGCAGGCTGACGCGGAAAGCGATTTTTACATTCTTGCCTTATTATTGCTTCCTCATCTTCAGAAGCAGTCTTTATTGCTGGTTTTATAACAGAAGGGGTGCTCATTGTTGCAAGATTTAATATCTTATCAAGATTTTCCTTTAATGTCTGCCAGATATCAATATTTTGAGCAGTATGGCCAAGAGATACAGTACCGCTTACCATGCCGCTTGCACCGCTGCTGCCTATAAGGTCTCCACCGACATTTGTGCTATAGCTTGTGGATAGAAAGGGAATTGGCAGATAAAATCTCCTTGTATCTTTATATTTTATAAAGATAGTATTGCCTTTTACCTTAAAAAAATAGTCTTGCTGTCTTAATATGTTGTCAATTGCCTTCCAATAATCATCTTTTGCCCGTATATTAACCGCCACTTGAGCAGTTTGATCAACATCATTTGCCCAGCTTAAGGAAAATCCCTTTAACTCAGTAAGCCTGCTCATGACCTCCCCTATAGCGACTGTCCCCCCATTTGAAAATATGTCCGCCCCAACCTTCAGCGGCGGCAGGCCCTTATCATTATAGTTTATAGGCACGTCTTTTACAGTAAAGGAGGGATTCCACCTTATATCTGGCATAATTGTATGGCCTTTTGATAGATAGTCGTCACTCCCATGATAACTGCCTTTACTTTTTTTATGAATTTTGTTATGGAGAGCCCTTTCTTGCTTTCCTCCGCCTATAGTCCCATTTGAAGCAATAGATGGCTCAGAAGAAGTTAAAGCAACGCTATTTTCACTATGTCTTGCACAGCCTAATAACGCCAGTATAGCTATAAACCATAAAAATAGGTTTTTTTTATCAGTAATAAACATTATAGCTATCTCCTAATAAATAACTCTTGAAAATTTAAATTACTACTATTATATTCGTATCAACTAAAATGTCTCTATGTTCCATTTATCAACTTTTACCTCAGTTGTATCATCTAAATGATTCCATACTGATATCTCAAAAAAATCTTTTTTCCAATCTTCTTTTTTATGAGTTTTAACTTTCTTCCTCATAACTTTCATTATCTTTTCTTCAAAGTCAAGCAATTCCTCTATAATCAAACATGATAAATCCTGTTCTACCTTATCTTTTATATATCCAGTAAAATCTGTTCTATTGCCCTTTTAAATTCAGGTATCTTATTTTGGCAAACTTCATAAATTATTTCTACATCAACATCAAAATAATGATGGCTTATTATATCACGCATTCCTTTAACGCCTTTCCAATTAATATCAGGATATTTCATAAATAAATTACCTTTTGTAATCTTATCTATATTTTTTATCGCCTCTCCAACTGCTATCAATTGCATACAAATAAAATCCAACTTTTCCATTCCCATGGTGAACTTGTAAAATCTGAAACACTTTTTATTGATTCAAAACGATATAAGATAATTGCAAGTGAATCTCTTATTTTCTTTAAGAGTTCTATAACCAATACTCTATCTTCATTATACATAAATGATATCTTTTATTATTCTTTCATATAAAAAAGGAGTTGGACGAAGCCGCCCTGCCATAAGCGGGACGGCAGTCTTCCTTTTTTTGATATTACACACAAAAATTAGTCTTTTGCAACCTCAAATTTCTGTAATAAATAGTTGAAGGCAACGATATTATAGTGGACCCCAAAAACTGGACAGGGTAATAAGGTAGATTATTGGGCGCCAAATAAATTATATTGTTTTAATGATAGCTTGAATGATCACTTTAGAAGGAGGCAACATATCTAAAGACCGTTTAGAAATGAGGATTTTTGATTACAAATGGTAGTGGTATGATTATTGCTTTACTTGAAAATATGAATAATTATAGACAATTGAAGATGTTTAACATAGAGACAAAGATGCAAGTTAATGCCGAGGGGGGGATTCGAACCCCCACGGGCGTAGCCCACCACCCCCTCAAGATGGCGTGTCTACCAATTCCACCACCTCGGCTATTTATATGTTTTCCTATTTATTGACCTTTGACTCTCCTGCGTCCCTAACGCCATGAACGCCAGCCTCTGGCGAGGCAGGCTGTTGGTGCGCTGTCTTTCCCTTTTTAGCGGTTGATTCTTGATTAATAGGGGCAGATATTGGGGCAGGCGCAACAGGCGTCTTTAAATTCTGCATTATTGACCCTGTCCCCTTTTGAGATGCAAGATATGTAAGGGTTAAGCTCGTTATCATAAACAAAATTGCCAGCACAGAGGTCATCTTGCCAAGAAATGTTGTCGGGCCAGAGCTCCCGAATATGGCCTCGCTTGAGCCAAATACTGCGCCTATCTCCGCACCCTTTCCCTGCTGCAATAGAACCGTTCCCACCAATAATATGCAAATAATTATATGAAATATTACTATTATCGTAAACATAAAAACCTTTTAAAATTTTATTATTCTTTCAAAGTGTTCAACATCTAAAGATGCGCCCCCTACAAGGACGCCATCAATATCCTCTTCCTTCATAAGCCCTGTTATGTTAGAAGATTTTACGGAGCCACCATACAATATAAGGATATTTTCCGCAATAGTTGAATTAAAAATTTCCTCAATTAATTTCCGTATAAAGCTATGGGCATCCTCTGCCATCTCAGGAGTGGCGGTCTTGCCTGTGCCTATCGCCCATACAGGCTCATAGGCAATAATAATCTTTTTTATTAAATCACTGTTCCCCTCTACAGCAATGCCGTTAAGCCCCTTTGTCAACTGCTGCCTTAACACCTCTTCGGTCATTCCCGCCTCTCTGTCTTCAAGCCTCTCTCCAACGCATAATACTGGCGCAAGGTCATGAGACAGGGCGGACAACACCTTCTTGTTTATAAAGGCGTCATCCTCTCCAAAGATATGACGCCTCTCTGAATGGCCTAATATCACATAATCTACTCCGATATCTCTCAGCATCACAGGGGATATTTCCCCTGTAAACGCCCCGTTTTGCTCAAAGTGCATATTTTGCCCCGCGGCAAAACACTGCTCAATGCCCTTAACGGCATTTGCAACAGCCTGAAGCGCTGTAAAAGGGGGGGCAATCATTATATCTCTATCCTTAACATCCTTTATGCGAGGCAATAAATCCATTATAAAGGCCTCTGCCTCGCCTATGGTCTTATACATCTTCCAATTTGCTGCTATAAACGGCCTCCTGTCCATTAATTACTCTCCTCCTCTCCGCAATGTTTAAGGGCAATTACCCCTGGAAGCTCTTTTCCTTCCATGAGATGCAGAAACGCCCCGCCTCCTGTTGACATATAAGAGACACTATCCGCATCCCCTGCCTCATGCACCGCCCTGTCGGTATCCCCGCCCCCAACGATAGTAAGGGCATGTAGCGCTGCTATTGCGCTGGACATGGCGAATGTGCCTCGCGAAAACTGCCCCTTTTCAAACGCCCCGACAGGGCCATTCCAGACAATGGTCCTTGCGTCTTGAATCGCCTCCTTAAATAGGAGCACGCTGGCCGGCCCTATGTCAAATGCCTTCCATCTATCTGGTATCTCCCCGTATGGCCTTATCATTGTAACATTGTCTTCAATGTCTTGAGCTATAACGGCATCTACAGGAAGATAAAAGGGAATGGACCTCTCTTCCGCCATCTTCATTATCGACCTTGCCTCATCAATCAGGTCATCTTCCACTAAAGATGAGCCAACCCCTATGCCCTTTGCCTTTAAAAAGGTATTTGCCATTGCGCCGCCTATAATTATCTTGTCAACAGTCTTTAGTATGTTCTTTATGGCAGAGAGCTTTGAAGATACCTTTGCCCCCCCCATTATTGCAACCATTGGCCTTACAGGAGAAGAAACCGCCCTCTCAAAATAGTCAAGCTCCTTTTTAAGGAGAAACCCTATAGC
>JALWQB010000034.1 GCA_026994795.1 Deltaproteobacteria bacterium | reverse complement strand
TTGAGCTTGTTGACTGGACAGCAAGGCACATAAGAAAAGAGGGTAGGGGGTATGTAGATGAAAAGGTTCCCTCAATCCTTGTGCGTTTGGGCTTTGAGCCAGAGGGGTTTTTAGAATTTGCAGGAAGTTTTTTAAAGGAATTTGGTCAGGCAGTGGGTAATGCAAGCAGGCTTAAGCTTAGATGTTCAAGGCATGGTATGAGGTATGTAAAGGGGATGAGGGTTGCGAGAAGGGCGCTTGGCTAATTGATTGTTTTGAAGGCAAAGAAGCAAAAGGTTGGGATGTAGTCGATAAAAGCGCCTTCAGGATAGGAGAAAAAAGGGATATGTGAAATATCCTTGATATTTCAGATTTGATGTGGAATAAGATGACAATGTTCTTTTTATATTTATGGCTTATTGATAAGCTTTTGGTATTGTCCTTCTATGCATGTAAAGTATAAATATATAAGGTAGGTATTGCTAAATATTCATATAAGAGGTGTCTATGCGAGATGATTACGATAGCCCATGGAAAGATGTGATAGATAGTTTTTGTGGAGATTATGCAATTGTTTTGATCCATGTAGAGGTTCAGGCGCAAAGGGATAAGGAATTTCCCGAGAGGATGTTCATATAGCAATAAGGGCAAAGGGGCTTGATGAATTTATGGAGCATTTGAAGACAAGTCAGTGTGTTAATGTCTGAATGGTATAGAGGAGGTAGGGGCTATAGAGGATGTAAGGGCGCTAAGGGTTATAAAAGGCTATAGAAGTTATATATGAGAGGGGAGGTAATGGCAAAAAGTAAAATTAGGACATATGAAAGGAAAAGAAGACCATGAAACGGCTACCTATTGGCATACAGACATTTTCAGAGCTGGTTGACCCTGAAGAAAATTATGTTTATGTGGACAAGACCAGAGATATCCTGCATCTTGTCCTTTCAGGCAAATATTTCTTTTTGAGCCGTCCAAGGCGTTTTGGAAAGAGTGTCCTTATCTCAACCCTTTATGAGCTTTTTCGTTGCAATAGGGAGCTTTTTAAGGGGCTTTACATAGAGGACAGATGGGATTGGGAGAAGAGCTATCCTGTAATCAAGATAAGTCTTGGAAGCGGGGATTTCAGTAATGAAGAGGGATTTACGAGGGTTTTATTGAACATATTAAAGCGTAATTGTAGGACGCTTGGCGTAGGATCAGAGCTTTCATGCGATTATCCTGAAACATGTTTTTCTGAACTAATAGAGCTTTCTTATGAAAAGTTTGGCCAGAAGGTGGTGATTCTTATAGATGAATATGATAAGCCCATACTGGACTTTATCACGGACAAGGAGCGTGCAAAGTTCAATCGGGACAAACTCAGGACATTCTACAGTCTTGTTAAGGACCTTGATGAATACATCCGTTTTGTTTTTCTTACTGGGGTCTCTAAATTTTCAAAGCTCAGTCTTTTCAGTGAACTTAACAATCTTCGCGACATCTCTATCAATCCTACTTTTGCTACCCTCTGCGGTTACACGCATGAAGAGGTATTGGACGTTTTTAAGGAACACCTTGATGGCGTTGATCTGGATAAACTTAAAGAGTGGTATAATGGCTACAACTATTTTGGAGAGCCTGTCTATAATCCCTTTGACGTTCTGTTATTTCTTGCAGAGGATAGGGAGTATCGTCCCTACTGGTGGGGGACAGGAAACCCTAATTTTCTCATAGAGCTTCTCAAGAGACAGCCCAGATATCTTCCTGACCTTGAAAACTGCATAGTAGATGACCTTGCGCTTAATGCCTTTGATGTTGATCACATAGACATTGCCACCCTTCTATGGCAGACGGGATATCTTACCTTCAGGGGAAAATATGAAGGCATTGACGGCATGGAATATCTCCTTGGCATTCCCAATAAAGAGATTCAGATTTCTCTCAATAAGTTATTTCTCCACTATTTAACAGGCCTGGATAGAGAACTGCGAGGCAGCAGAAAGGAATTAGCCCGTGCCTTTTATAAAGGCGATATGAAAATTGTAAGAGATAGCCTCAATGCCCTTTTTGCCTCCATCCCATACCACAATTATGCAAAAAGTATTATTCAGAACTATGAGGGCTATTATG
>JALWQB010000033.1 GCA_026994795.1 Deltaproteobacteria bacterium | reverse complement strand
AGGAGGAGGACAAGATAAGCTATGTCTTCACCTTTAAGCCCTTCCAGTGGGTCATAGGCACAGGCGAATACTACAGCGTTCTAAATAAGAGGCTTAAAGATGAGGTTATCAATCTTATAAGGAAGCTGAAATATGGCAGCAGCGGCTATTTTTTTATAAGTGATTACAACAGCAGACTGATATCGCATCCTTATTTTCAAGGAAGAGATTTTTCCGCTGTGCGGGATATAAAAGGAAACCTTGTAGTTCCTCCAATGGTCAAGATTGCGAGGGAACGGGGGGAAGGCTTCTATCAGTACTGGTGGCTCAAAAACGATAAGGATAAAAAAGCTTATTCAAAACTTGCCTTTGTAAAAGATTTTCCCAGATGGGAGATGGTCATAGGGACGGGCATATATCTGGATGATGTTGAAAAAGAACTCCAGCAGAAAAAAGACGAGCTTATGACCCAGCTAAGGCATATTATATACAATACAAGGATCGGCAAGAACGGCTACCTTTACATATTTGATGATAAGGCAATTATGCTGGTCCATCCTAACAGCAATATTGACGGCAAAAATATAGCAAAGCTGCCGCTTCCAGGGACAGATAAATTTATTTTTGATGAATTTGTCAAGACTGTAAAAAACAACAAATATATCTATCGTTATAAATTCGATAAGCCCTCAGATCCGGGACATTATGTGTATCAAAAAATTTCATGGATCCGATATGTACCTGATCTCAAATGGTATATATGCGCATCTGTATATCAAGACGATATACAGACCACATCTCGATCAATTCGGAATTTTGTTATAGGGATATCCCTGATCGTATTGTTTATATCCTTCTGCTATGCCCTTCTGTTCATGAAAAACCTTCTGGATCCCGTTACCAGGCTTTCCGGGCTTGCCCAAAAGATAACAGAGGGCGATTATAATGTCAGATGCCATATCGACAGAAATGATGAAATGGGTCAATTAGCCCAAAATTTCAACACAATGGTTGACACTATCAATGCATCGCGCAAACGGCTTGAAGAACAGACCAAAGAACTTTTGAACAAAACAAAAGAGCTTGCAGATACCAATAGGCAGCTTATGGAACTGGATCAGGCCAAATCCGCCTTTCTGTCCTCTGTGTCGCATGAACTGCGAACTCCTCTCACCTCTATTCTCGGTTTTTCCAAGCTGATCCAAAAAGACTTTCAGAAGTTCTTCGCCCCCTTTGGAGACAATGATAAGAAACTATGGCGCAAGGCCGAGAGGATATTGAGCAATGTCAGGATTATCGTCAAGGAAGGAGAGAGGCTTACAAGGCTTATCAATGATGTTCTTGACCTTGCCAAGATAGAATCCGGAAAGATTAGCTGGAACGATACCGTCTTTCCGCTTGCAGAGCTACTTAAGGATACTGCTGCATCCGTGAGCGGCCAATTCACTCAAAATAGCACAGTGGATTTTATAGCAGAAATACCCGATGACCTCCCTGAAATCTATGCTGACAGGGACCGTCTCCAGCAGGTATTCGTCAATCTCCTGAACAATGCCGCCAAGTTTACTGATAAGGGCAGTGTCATATTCTCTGCTAAAGTTGAAGATGACGGCAGCGTGCTGATAATGGTGCAGGATACAGGCGTGGGCATCCCCAAAAATGAACTGGAAAAGGTATTTGACAAATTTCATCAGGTGGTACATAAAGATACGCTTGAAGACAAGCCTGAGGGCACAGGGCTTGGCCTCCCTATCTGCAAACAGATTATTGACCATTATAAGGGAAAGATATGGGTGGAATCAGAGCAGGGGAAAGGAAGCACGTTTTACATACGGCTTCCGGTATCCAGACAGAAAGATATTGCCCCCTCTACCGACAGCCAGCGTGATGAGACGGAATCGGCAGGTAACAGGCCCCTTATCCTCGTGGTTGATGATGACAGCGGCGTAAGGGAGATGCTGTCACAAATCTTTGCAAATGAAGGTTTTGATGTAATAACCGCGGGGAGCGGCGAGGAAGCAATTGCAATGACGACAAAAAAACGGCCTGATCTCATCACAATGGATATCTTGATGCCAGGGATGGACGGCAGGGCGGCTATAGAACACCTCAAACAGGACCCACAGCTTTCAGACATACCTATACTTGTAATCTCAGCGCTTTCAAAGGCTAAACATGCAGTTGAGGACGCCTTTCTTGAAAAGCCAATAGATGAGAAGCTCCTGCTTACTATGGTGCATTCACTGCTGAACAAAAAACAGGGTCAGGAAAAGACGTGTATTGTGGTAACGGATCACCATGATGCGGCCTTACAGGATGTCGCTCAACTGCCCGTCTCATGCTCTGGAGACGTTATCCTGTGTTCTGTCGATGAGGTGTTCAAGCAAGTTCAGGCTGGCTTTCATGGCTGTATTCTTATTCCATCAGGATTAGTGCAAAAAATGGATATTGAAACATTGACTCAAGCCGATAATCATATAATAATTATTTAAGGAGGACATTTAAATGAAAAAAATTCTTATTGTTGATGATGAGATACATATACGTTCCCTGCTGGAACAAACCCTTGAAGAACTGGAAGATGACTACGATGTAGAAATTCTTTCTGCTGCTGACGGGGAAGAAGGGCTTTCCATGATCCGGGAAGAAATGCCCGACCTTGTATTTCTTGATATTATGATGCCAAAGATGTCAGGCTATGAGGTCTGCAGGATAACAAAAAGCGACCCTGAATTATCGCAGGTGCAGGTAATCCTCTTGACTGCAAAAGGACAGAAGGCTGATAAACAGCAAGGTCTTGAGGCAGGGGCGTTGAAATATATCACCAAGCCGTTTGACCCAGACCAGATTATTGAAGAAGCAAAAGATATTCTTGGCCTTGAATAAGACACCATGAAAAAGTGGTTCAAAAAAAGATGCTGGAAGAAAATATTCAAGACCCTCCTCACTATAGTTCCAGAGGCTGATGCAATAGGACTTATCCACAACAGTAAAATTATACTGATGGCCTCCAGACAGGATGATTTTGACCCTGAATCTGCGGCCCAGACATATAACTACCCCCTTCTTTTAAATAATAAAACTGAATTTTTCCTGTGCGTATGGGGTATGCAGTTAAGTGAAGATAAATATAAATCCTTATTGCGCCCATTTATTCTTATAATACAGGAATGGCTGGAGACGGAGCAGGCAAAAAGGGCAGTGGCATCTGAGGCCCTTGACCGTTACAGGGAGCTCTCTTTCCTGCATAATATTGCCTTTGAACTGAATAAATCCCTGAATATGGCTGAAATAGCGCGAACCCTCCTTGATGAATGCTCAAAGATTGTGCCAGAGGCGAGCAACGGTGCAGTATTCTTTGGGAAAACAGATGAAAAATTTGAACTATTGGCCTCTTTTGGAGAAAAAGGTGAAAATATAGCGGAAAAAATTTCAAAAACACACATGTTTAAAGGAATAATAGCTTCCAAGCGCCCTGAAATAGTCAATCACCTTGATAGCGACCCGAGATGGACAAAAGATGTTTTGATACCAGGGCAATACTCCCTTTTAATAGCGCCTTTTTTATCAAAAAATCGGGTCATGGGAGGTGTCTTCCTCTTTGGGAGAACGCCGTTTAGTTCATTGCATCTAAAAAGTATCTCTACCATAATTGCCTTTGCCACCACTGCCCTTACCAATGCATTTCATTTTACGGAATTACAAAGACTGCTTGAGGCGATAATGATTTCTCTTGTTACGGCTATAGACTCCAGAGACCCATGCACTGCAGGGCACTCCAGACGCGTTGCCAAATATGCCTGGCAGCTTGCTGAGGCAGTAAATAGTGACCATAAATATTTTGCTGATTTCAGGTTCTCTGATAAGGAAATGCAGGAAATATATTACGCCGCACTCTTACATGATGTAGGGAAGATAGGAGTAAGAGAAAATATTCTGTCCAAATCAACCAAGGTCTCTCAAGAGCGCATGAATATCATCTTTCTGCGTCTCTTACTGCTGGAGAAGAGCGGCAAATTCCCTGATGGATTATCGTCAGTCAAAAACGTATGGGAAAGACTGGATAAGATCAATCGTTCAAACTTTCTTACAGAAGAGGAACAGGCATTTATAAAGGAATTAGCTAATACTAAAATATATTGGGAAGGTGAAAGTTTTCCAATACTTATGCAGGAAGATCATGAAGCCCTGCTTATTCCCAGAGGAAATCTTACCAGTGAAGAATGGCAGCAGATGAAGCTGCACCCTATAGTTAGTTACAAGATCATGGAGCAGATTCCCTTCCCCGAATATATGTCTCAGCTTTTGACAATTGTGAGGCAACATCATGAAAAACTTGACGGCACAGGTTATCCAGACGGCATTTCAGGAAAGATGATCCTGTTACAAAGCAGGATCGTTGCAATATGTGATATATATGATGCGCTTATTGCTGTTGACAGGCCGTATAAGAACGCTGTTCCAACGACAAAAATTATCTCCATCCTAAAAGAGGAATCCGGCAAGGGAAAACTTGATCCCAATCTGGTTGATATATTTATAGAAAAAGTAATGCCTGACATACATCATCCTGAGACATAATTTTGCAAATAAAGGTCTCGGGTCTAAAGATTTAAGAAGATTTTCCTCCTGCCTAATGGATTATATGGCAGGTTGAATAGGTTTTATTTTAAATACAGTTAATTAAGATTTTTGATGTTTCAAGGGAATTTTTTGCTTCAACTGGATGTAAGGCTTAGGTTTAAGGGTTATTACCATTAATTATGCGTTTAATCATCTTTTTTCTAATAGTTTATCTGTTTTATTGTTGTGTTAGACGGATAATAGACGCCCTGTTTTACGGCGGTTCATGCGGCCGTCGTCCTTATTCTCAAAAGAGGCAAGGAGGCAGGGCTAAACAAAGGATAGATGAGCTTGTAAAGGACCCTTCATGTGGGGTATATATTCCTAAAAAAGACGCCAATACAGTAAGGATAGACGGCAAAAGATACTTTTTTTGCAGCCTTGAGTGTAAGGAAAAATTTCTTAAAAAGAGACAAAGTAAGCTCAATGCCTATAAATGAAAAAGAAAATCATAAAAATAATAACTTAATATGGATGGCTGAGCGCTTCATCTCCCTTATTTTCTATCTCAGCTATTTAAATGCGTTTTTATTAAACTTATTGCTGCCTTCACAGGGCTTGTGCAGCAGTTTTTGTTCTACTCCGCCCTTTTTAACTACATCTGTCCCTGCAAATGTGCTTTTTGTCATTGACAAGAGCGGGAGCATGGGCTGGTCTGCATATAATCCTGATTCATCTAATAAAGAGTGGTGTGATAATTCATGGGGTTGCGGCTGGAGCCTTAATGGGACAGAGGAGGGGTACTTTATCCCAACTAAGTCATATATCGTTATAGGCGGCTGTGATTCCAGTAATTATTGGAATTGCCATTGGCAGGAGACCGCTACGGCTCACAAGCCCTGCCCTTACACATGGATGGATGTGTATGATAATTCAGGCCCTTATTCAGGTGCATGTCTCAATTTTCTCCTTATGTCAAGGATGGACCTTTTCAGATGGGCGGTTACTGGCGGAAGGCCTGAACCCTGCTCTGACGGAAGCTATACATCTTCTAATTGCGACCCCAATCTTGTATGTACAGGCGCATGGTGTCGCCTTGAGACAGCGTATAGCGATAAGGTTGATGTGCCGGTCTCTCGTTTAGACGGCATTACTCAGCAATTTGAGGTCTATGACAACAGGCCAAGGTTTGGGGCGCTGTTTTATGATACATCAATTGAGTCGGCAAAGGTCTATATTGGAGACTATCCCAATGGTGGCAATGCCGATGGCTCGCATCCTTATACCTATCTAAAACGGTACATAAACGCCATGGAGCCGGATGGGGGCACAGGCTCTGCTATTGCCATGTGGGAGGCGTATGACTATTTTAAACAGCAAAACGCCCATAATTACGGCAATGGTTTTAGCATAAGCACCTCATCTACCCGTTATAGAGACCCGCTTTATATATGCGATGCCTCCCGTTCAAACTGCAGCCCCGCCCCCTGTATGAAAAATTTTGTCATACTCGTCTCAGACGGGCAGTGGAACTATGGGGGAAGTCCGACGAATTGGACATGCACAATTGATAAAGGTTATGAAAACTATTCCGCTGACCCGGTTGTCCCTGCATATAAGATGCACAGCGCTGTATTGAGGCAGTTAAGCGGTACTGATATAAATGTTTATGACGTATATGCCCTTGGTCTCTTTCTTGGCGGAAGCGGCGAGCTTTCCCTAAAAAATGTCGCTATGTACGGCTCTTTTGATACAACCTCAAAGACATGGCCTGACGGCCTTTCAGGTTATCCGCAGGCGCAATGCTATATGGATGACTGCGGAAACGGCAAGGGGAGCGCCTGCACCTCCTTGCCCGCCTCCTCTGCTGACTGGGACAGCGACGCTGACAATATGCCTGATACATTCTTAAATGCCCAAAACGCAAAGACCATAAAGGATTCGCTCCTATCTTTTCTGTCTGATATACAACAGAAAAGCTCTGCTGGAAGCTCTGTCTCAATCCTTGCGACAAAGGCAAAGAAGGGCAACCTGATGGCTCAGGCGGTATTTTATCCACAAAGGCAATTTGGCTCAAATACTGTCAACTGGACAGGATACCTCAACACTTTTTGGTTTTTAAATACCCATACTGCTCAAAACATAAGAGAAGATACAGTAAATGCCACATTTTTAGACCTATATGGCGATTATATAATAGATTTTGTCCTGAATTCATCAGGAAATCTCCTTATAGACGCCTACTCAAGCGCTTCAAACGGGACAATATCATCATACAGCGCCCAATATTCATCCCTTGACGATGTGCATAAGGTATGGGAGGCAGGCGGTGCTCTGAATGTTACATCCCCTTCAGCAAGGAAGATAAAGTATGCCTTTTCCAATGCTGAATGGAGGGAGTTTAACGCAACCAATATAAGCGGCAATGTAAGCGGCATTAAGCCGTTTCTCGGCTCTGACCTCTCTCAGTTCCCGGGCTGTCTTGGAACAAGCCTGAGCGCTGCCTATTCAAACCTTGTTGCATATATAAGGGGGGAAGATGTCTCTTCTTGCAGGCGTAGGACTGTAGGAGGGGGAAATATATGGAAACTTGGAGATATCGTATATTCAACGCCACTGCTTGTTGATTATAACGATTATTCAATGCTCTATGTCGGCGCAAACGACGGGATGCTCCATGCCTTCAGGGCGGGAAAGCTGAGGACGGACGGGCTTGGCCCTGACCAGATTGTAAGGCTGTGCGATAATTCAACAAGCCCATGCTCAATATCAAGGCTTGGAAGGGAGGAGTGGGCCTTTATACCTAAAAATGTCATGCCATATCTCAGATACCTTGCTGACCCCAATTATTGTCATATATATTTTGTTGACCTCTCTCCATACATCATAAAAGAGGATACTGACAGTGACGGCTATATAGACAAGAGGATATTGATAGGCGGAATGAGGTTTGGAGGGGGTTGCGGCTGCAGCGGGGCAGATTGCGTAAATCCGCCAGCAGATACCTGTCCCGACCCCTCGTCTGAAGACTGCGTTGGGCTCTCCTCATATTATGCCCTTGATATTACTGATGCAGACTCCCCGCACTTTCTTTGGGAGTTCTCACACCCAAAACTTGGTTTCAGCTATTCAGGCCCTGCATATATAAAGAGGGCGGGGCAGAGATTTATAATGTTTGTCTCTGGGCCTACGGACTATGATGGAACCGCTGGGCTTGACCTCAAGATATTTGTGCTAAAGCTGAACTCTGACTTTACCTTATCTACAGTATATAAGTTTGATGGAAACGGGTTTGGCGGTTTTATAAAGAAGAATTCCCTTACCTCTTATAATAACGCCTTTGGCGGCAGACTTTTTACAAACGGGATTGACTATGATGACGACGGTTCAACAGATGCGGTATTCTTTGGCGTAAGCCAAAAGACAGGCTCTTCTTGGCAGGGGAATATAATAGGGATACTGACAGACTTTGTTAATCCAGCGCTTTGGGCAATTGAGACAGTGTTTAATAGAGCAAGAGAGCCTGTTACGAGCAAGGTTGTCCATATGAAATGCTTTAATATGAATTACATATACTTTGGAACAGGCAGGTGGTTTTATAAGATGGATGAGCCTGGCACAAGCTCTTCAGACAAGGAAAAGCTTTATGGTATAAGGATAGACGAATGCCTTCAGGAAGGCTCAGGCCATTGCAGCCTCAATAGCGCATATAGCGCAAGCGATACTTGCAGACTTCTTGATAGCGGGACGGTCCAAAACATCTCATGGGTGGTGGATGACCTGCTCCCTAAAGATGCTACCTTCTTTAAAGAGAGGACTATTACTGACCCTACTGTATCAGATTATAATGCTATATTCTTTACTACAATGCAGCCTTCTGCTGATATTTGTCAGTTTGGTGGGCGTTCACGGGTTTGGGCATTAAATTGCGCAACAGGCGGAAATATTACCTCTACCTGTGAGAATAAATACATTTTAACCGATGTCGGGGGCTCACTGATGCTTCAGCTCTCACGTGGGAATATTGAGCCTATTGCCGTAAGGCCTGAGAGCTTTACTAATGACGCGGGCCAGAACAGCCCTTGGATGGTAGGAGTGCCGCCAGAATCATCTACCCCGCTTGCTGGCGGAAGCCCTGGTTCAACGGGGGAGATAATCCTTTGGATGGAAAGATGAGATGTCCATATTTAGTTTATCCATATTGAGCATAATTAGCATAAAAAGGACATATATATGGCGTATATAGGATATGGTGATAGTCATCATAGAGGCCATAACAGCCATCACAGATATGGCATAAGGGGGTTTACCCTGATTGAGCTTACAGTAACGCTTGTTATTATCCTTATTTTGAGCCTTCTGTTTCTGCAAAATCTTACCAAGTTTGGGAGAGAGAACGCCATAGAGTCTGATGTCATATCGCTGACGGCCTTTATTCAGAAGATGCGGCTTTATGCCTTTTCGCAAAAGCAAACCCTTACGCTGTCCCTTGCCTCAAATGGGACACAACTTTGCTCATCAAGCGGCGTCTGTATTGACCTCAAGAATGGATTTGTGGCGACAGGCAATTTTACAATAACGGATAGGGGGACTATATCAAGCGGCAGTATCCGCATAAGAGATTCTATCCCGGCCTCATTAAATGTCGCATATTCATGTATCGCAATCTCTACCACAAGGGTAAGAAAAGGGCAGTGGAATGGGGCAAACTGTATTGCAAAATAAATTATACATAAATTCTAAAATTATGCGCTTCAAAAAGGGACAAAATTGGACGATAAGGCATTATATGCCCTTTTTATGGGACAATCCATTGGGCTTTACCCTTATAGAGGCGCTTATTGCAATATTAATATTATCAATAATGCTTATGGGGCTTATCCCTGCATTTGTCAGGATGTATAAAATAAACCATGACATAGAGATAAGGGAGGCGGCAAGGGACCTTGCCTATAGCACCCTTGAGGAGATACGCTCCACCGCCTCAGGCAGCATTGCCTCTAACTCAACAAGCGTAATAAGATATGTAAAAAATGTCCCTGTCTTTTTCGGCCTTAATGTTACCGCCTCTAATCTGTATAATGGAGAGATTGTAAGGGTGGATGTAAGGGTCTATTATTGGTCTTCTGACGGGACGATAAGGCCATTTAATGCAACTGCCTTAGTGGGAGGGAATGTGCAATTTTAGATTTTAATACAAGGGAGTTAAGTCCCTCAGACATTTTGGTAGTTTTTTTAAAGCGCCTTTTGAGACTGCCCTCTGTTGGTCTTTCAGGGGGGTTTACAATAGTTGAGCTGCTTGTTACCATGACAATAGTGTCTTCGGTGATGGCTATTGCCTATTACGCCTACACGCGCCTTTCTTCCAACATAAGCTCTGAGTATGCCTCTATAGAGACAGCGATGGATAAGATAGTAGGGCTTGAACTCCTGCGTCTTGATGTGGAACATGCAGGTTTTGGCGTTGCGTACGACGAATCAAACCTGCCAATCCAGTGGTCAAGTTCTCCAAATACCCTGATACTTCGCTCAACCCTTAATAATTCAAAGACAATGACTCAGGGGTGGCTCATGGCAGATTGCGTGCGGGGAAGTCTCTGGACAAGTTGTATTACCTTAGATGAAAGAAAGGATACTACGAATAACTCAATAGTATTTCTTAATTATCAGGGCAATCTTGCCTTTTCAGCAAACTCTTCTACTCTTTGTCCGATAAATGCACATTTTATCGGCTATCCAGTGGATACAACCATATCTAATGGGTGCATAAATCAGGTATGCACCCAAATCAGGTACCGCCTCAGCTCAAACCAGCCGTTATCTCAGTGCGCGCTCGGGACATCCAATTTATTGAGACAGGTTGGAGGCGGCTCAGGCGTTCCGATAATAAACTGTGTGGCTGACTGGGAGGTTCGGTTTGGCCTTGATACGGATGGAGACGGGACATTTGATGTTGACGCCATGCCTGCATCCCTTCCAGCAACAAGACAGTCCCAGAGGAGTCAGGTAAAATATATTGCCATATATCTGCTTGTTCAGTCGGGAAGATATGACCCCAACTTTAACTTTGGAAATAATATCACCCTTTCAAACGGGATAACCTTATCGTTTCCGCTATCATGTTCCAAGTGCCCCAATTACAGGTGGAAGGTCATTGAGAAAAAGATTAAATTTATGGGGCTGTAACTTTGATTAGAGGTTACATATTGACTGATAACACAGTAAGCGTTATCAGTGTCCTAAGATAAGACCTGAATTTTGCGCGGCAGAAAGGGGCAGAAATGAATTTTAAACATGGCCTTGAATCTTTAACAAACTCGCCCAATTGCAGAATTTAGGATTTAGATGTTATGGATAATATATGGATAAAAGGCGAGGAGGTATGCGAGAGATAATATCGCATGAGGCAACCGCAGAAGAAAGGCCCTTAGAAAACGGCATTCGTCCGCGCCTTCTTGCGGACTTTATAGGTCAAGATAAGATTATTGAAAATCTTCAAATTTTTATAAAGGCGGCGAAGAAGAGAAAAGAGCCGCTTGACCATGTCTTGCTCCATGGCTCTCCCGGGCTTGGAAAGACAACGCTTGCGAATATTATCGCCAATGAGATGGGCGTAAGCATAAAGACGACCTCAGGGCCAGTTATTGAACGGGCAGGGGACCTTGCTGCCCTTCTCACAAATCTATCATCCGGAGATGTGCTCTTTATAGACGAGATACACAGGCTTAATCCCCTCATTGAGGAGATACTGTATCCTGCTATGGAAGACTATGCGATTGACCTTGTAATAGGCCAAGGGCCGAATGCAAGGAGCATAAGGCTTGATATACCAAAATTTACGCTTATTGGCGCGACAACCCGAACCGGCCTTTTGACCCCCCCTTTAAGGGACAGGTTTGGGGTAATGTTAAGGGTTGACTTCTATCCCCCTGATGCCCTTTACAAGATTATCAAACGCTCTGCCGAAATATTATCAATAAAGATAAGCGATGAAGGGGCTCAAGAGATAGCAAGGCGCTCAAGAGGGACGCCCCGCATAGCAAACAGGCTTTTAAGGCGCGTAAGAGACTTTGCAGAGGTAGAGGCAGACGGGGTTATTACAAAGGATGTCGCATCAAGGGCATTGACGCTCTTAAATGTTGATGAAAAGGGGCTTGATAATATGGACAGGCTCATACTTGAGACCATAATAAACAAATTCTCTGGCGGGCCTGTCGGGATAGACACGATAGCAGTAACAGTTGGCGAGGAAGGCTCTACCATTGAAGACGTCTATGAACCGTTTTTAATCCAGGAGGGATATGTTAAACGCACTCCAAGGGGCAGGGTGGCGACAATGCTTGCCTATGAGCGCTTAGGGCGCATTCCCATTTCAGGCTAAGGAGGTTTTGTGTCTAAGGCTGTAGATATAACTGAACTATTAAAATACATAAAGGAACATAAGGGGCTTCCTGAGGGCGTAAAAGACCTTTCTGGCCTTGATCTTGAGGGGGCGGATTTAAGCGATGCTGACCTTAGCCTTTCCAATCTCGAAAATACCGACCTCAGGAAGGCAAAACTCAAGGGGACTATCTTTTTTAAGGCCAATCTCAGGGGAGCCCTCTTTAATAACTCAGAGATCTCTGACGCTGACTTTACGGGGGCAGATGTAAGGGGCGCAAAGTTTGATAATGCAAGGGGCCATGCAGCGGGGTTTGGGTCAGCAAACTTAGAAGGCGCATCCTTTTTTGAGGCTGACCTTCAGGCAAGCACATTTACAAAGGCCAATCTCAGGGGCGCTGACTTCAGGTGCGCAGACCTTTCTGCCTGCAGGCTAAGGGAAGCGGATATGACAGGTGCGGATTTTACTGAGGCCGCGCTTGGATATGCAGACCTGAGCCTTGCAATCGTAAAAGGCGCATGTTTTGACAATGCTGACCTTAGACAGGCGCGATTGAGGGCATTGAAGGGTTATGAAAAGGCAAGCTGGATTGGAACTGATATAAGGGATATTAATCTTGCCGGGGCATATCTTTTAAGGCGTTTTGTAATGGACCAGAACTACCTGAAGGAATTTAAGGAGCAAAGCCCCTTTCACAATGTCCTTTACTGGCTTTGGTATATTACATCTGACTGCGGAAGGAGCATGACAAGGTGGATGGGCTGGATTGGAACGCTTATCACCCTGTTTGCATGGCTCTACAGCTTTGTTGACATTGATTATGGAAGGTATCCAACGCCATTATCATATTTTTATTATAGCGTAGTAACAATAACAACACTTGGATATGGAGATGTAGTTCCCAAAACCGCATGGGGGCAAGTTGTCGCAATGGTAGAGGTTACCTTCGGATACCTGATGCTCGGGGGGCTTTTGTCAATATTTTCTAATAAGATGGCTCGAAGATCAGAATAATCACTCAGAAATAGTTATTATAAATAATTCAGGTAATCATCAGGGTGATACAGCCTCTATTGACGCTGCGCATACCTTATATTCAGGGCACTTTGCCACAGGGTCAAGGCAGGGGTTTACAAGCCTGTTTACAGGGCTTTCTTTAAAGTGAAATGAGGTATATGCCGCCCCTTGTTTCACCCTCTCAGATGAAAATGCCCTTACTTCCATCTCGCCCCTCCGTGACCTTACCCTTACAACAGCGCCATTCCTTATATTAAGCCCCTTCATGTCTTCACTGTTCATCTCCAATACCGCAAACGGCGCTTCCCTTGACAAAAAGTGAGAGGAGCGGGTCATTGCCCCTGTGTGATAGTGGTGATACACCCTGCCTGATATAAGTATAAATGGATAGTCCTTATCTGGGGATTCATCTGGGTCAGTATGCAGCGCCTCAATAAAAAGCCCCTTCCCCCTTGTAAATGAGTACTTATGAAGATACGGGGTGCCATTATGGGTTCTCTCGGGGCATGGCCACTGGAGCCCCCATGTCTTTTTTAAGCGGTCATAAAATATGCCGCCGTATATAGGGGTAAGGAGGGCTATTTCCTCCATAATCTCAGATGGTTCTCCATATTCCATATTGCAGCCCATAGCGCTTGAGAGCCCTGTAATTATCTCATAATCAGCCCTTGCCTTGCCTACAGGAGGGATTGCCCTTTCCATGAGCTGGACGCGCCTTTCAGAATTCGTTACTGTCCCTGTCTTTTCCGCAAATGATGCGGCGGGAAAGACCACATCAGCAAGCCTTGCCGTTTCAGTAAGAAATATGTCTGAGACCACGAGAAAATCAAGGGATTTTAGGTTCCTTTCTACTTTCAGTGCGTCAGGATCGCTTAAAACAGGGTTTTCTCCCATTATAAACATTGCCCTTATGCCATTTTCAATGCCATGATGGGTCATCTCCGTAAGGGATAGGCCAGCTTCAGGGTTTAGCTCCGTCTTCCATGCGCTTTCAAACTTTTTTCTTATATGTTCATCCTTAACTGACTGATACCCCGGAAAGACATTTGGGAGCGCCCCCATATCGCATGCGCCCTGCACATTATTCTGGCCCCTTAACGGGTTTACGCCAGTAAACTTTTGCTCAACATGGCCTGTGAGCATTGCAAGATTGGCAAGGGACTCCACATTGGATGTGCCGCACACATGCTGAGTTATCCCGAGGCAATAGCATATAACCGCCTTATACGCCCCTGCATAGAGGCGTGCCGCCTTCATTACATCTTCAGAAGATACGCCTGCAATATCAACAAGCTCGTCAAAATCCTGCTTATAAAGCGCCTTTTGAAGCTCTCTAAAGCCCTCAGTCCTCATCTCAATAAAGGACATATCAATAAGGCCCTCAGAGAGTATTACCTTCATCATGGCGTTTATAAGGGCAATGTCAGTCCCCGGTCTTATTTGAAGGTGTATGTCAGCAAGCCCTGCAATAGATGTGCGCCGTGGGTCAGCGACAATAAGGCGCGCCCCTTTATCCGCTGCCTCAATTATCCGTCTTGCAATCTGAGGGTGCGCCTCCCTTGTATTAGAGCCAATTACAAATATTACATCCGTATCCCTTAACTCCTCTATGGAGTTTGTCATTGCGCCGCTTCCAAATGTAGTGGCAAGACCTGCCACAGTAGGGGCGTGTCAGAGGCGGGCGCAGTGGTCTATGTTGTTTGTCTTAAAAACCGCCCTTGCAAACTTTTGGAGCAAGAAGTTTTCTTCATTAGTGCACCGTGCAGAAGACAAAAAGCCTACTGCACGAGAGCCATAGCCCTTAAATACCGACATAAGCCCATCTGCCGCCCTCTTAAACGCCTCATCCCATGACGCCTCCTTAAACTTAGCGCCTTTCCTTACAAGCGGTCTTTTGAGCCTGTCCTTATTGTGAATAAACTCATGTAACTGCCAGCCCTTAACGCACAAATTTCCCCTTGATACAGGATGCGACCTTATGGGGGCGACGCCCCTTACCCTGTTGTCCCTTACCCTGAGATAGACGCCGCAGCCGCAGCCGCAAAAGCAACAGACGCTCGGGACAAAAAAGTTATCCTTCCTCTTCATGGTAAATCTCCTATAGTAAGCTCTCACAGGGTTACTGTTAACCTGCTAATCCACTCCATATCAGGCCATTGACCTTTATTTGAACCAAAAGTTTTCCTCATGCAGAATATGAATAATCTGGATAAGGGTCTCTCATCGCGCCCGCTCCAAGACTGCTGATGAAATGTCTATCTTCTTCTCAACCATTAAACAACTCCCGGTAATCTTTCTGCAGGGGATAAAGATAACCGCCTCTACCGGCTTGAAAGAACTATACCAGAGATTACTTTATAACGCCACCAAAAATTTGCCCTATGAGAGCTTATCCATTACTTATACTGGTAATTCCACTATAAAGGTAGAGCCCTTTTGAGGCTCGCTTTTACAGCTTATATAACCGCCATGCCTTTCAACAATCCCTCTTATTATTGAAAGCCCAAGTCCTGTGCCCTCACCTCCGCTTTTTGTCGTAAAAAATGGCTCAAATATCCTTTTTAATACTGTATGTTCCATCCCCTGCCCGTTATCCTCTATGGATAGCCTTATTACCTTAGTTGCAGCCGGGATATTCTTGCTTGATTTATGTATTGACGTTGAGATAACAATACGGCCATCACTATTAACCTCCGGGCTATTGCCCTTATTTTTACCCTTAATGGCCTCTGCCGCATTGATAATAAGGTTCACTGCAACCTGCTCTATCTGTCTTTTATCTCCCATAAAGTGTGGAAGGGATGGATCAAGAAGCAGTTTTATCTCAAGACGCTGAAAAAGCCTTTGCTGCTCTAATATAAAGATAGTCTCTTTTATTACATTGTTGAGATCAACCTGAGAGTAGGTCTTTGAGCTTGACCTTCCAAAGTGCAGCAGGTCTTTTGCAATCAGTCTGCACCGTGTAGCCAGCCTTATTATCTTGTCAATGTTGTCCCGTTGAGGAGAATTCTCCTGTATATCTTCCTTTAAGAGGTTGGCATAGAGCAATATGCCGCCAAGCGGGTTATTTATCTCGTGGGCGATCTCTCCTGCAAGTTTTCCCATTGCAGTGAGCCTTTCTGTTTCAACCATCTTATTTTGCCAGTCTTTTTCATGGGTTATATCTCGAACTATGGTCTGATAAAGCGTCCCTTCACATGCTGCAATAGGCAGGCAAATTGCCTCTATGTCCAGACAATGTCCTTCAGAGAGCCTTGCAACGCATTCTCTCCTCCCGAGCCTTGGCGGGCGTCCAGATGGCCAAGGGGATATAAATTCTCCAACTGCACGTCCTGTTACGTCTTCTGCCCTCCTGTAGCCAAATAGCCTCAAAAAATCCTCGTTTGCAAGTATAATGGATATGGAATCATGTATAATGCCTGCAAGATTTATCCTCTCCCAGCTCTCAAATATGTCATCTGAAAGAAATCTCTTTTCATCCATTGCGGCAATGCCCAATATTTTAACCTGACCCTGTATTTTTAAATTAGCCTAATTTAGATGATATTGTTAAGTTTATTGGAAAGCGATAATTTTTCTGTCTCTTCTAAGAGTTTTTTAAATACATTGGGGTCCATAAAAGATGCGCCATTAGAAAGAGGGACAGCAGCAGGGCCATCTAATCCTTTATTATCCTCTGTCCGTTGGTCATCACCTTTTAAAAGGTCAGATATTTCTATCTCAGAAAGCTCAAAAGAATCAGTAACGCCCTCTTCTTCTCCCCTGTCTTCTGCCCTCTTTCCTTTATCCTCTTTTATAGGGTAATCAAACCAAGAAAACGTATCGTCAGGATGAAAAAAAGGCCCTCCAATTTTATTAAATAAGTAAGAAAGGGATTGTCCACAAGATTGACAGGTATCTATATGGTCCCACGAAATATTGCCACACTTTTCACATTTCATCTGCCATAACTCCTCCTAAACATTCAAGTATATATTACCACGTTTTGCCCCCCTTTGCCATGCAGGATTTAAGGTAATAACTGCGAAACGTCAGCAGTTAATTAGACAATTAACCCCTTTTCCCTTAACTAACAAGGGCATGCCTGCAACAACAAAATATACCTCATCTACGATAGAGGCTATTATTTGATTCAATCTTCCAAGAAGCTCCCTATATAATCGCGCAACCTTATGAGAAGGGACGATTCCAAGACCTACCTCATTAGTTACAATAAACATATTTGCCTTACATCCAGTAACTGCCTCTTTAAGGGCATTAAAACGGTTATCAATGTGTTCTTCGCATGCATTATTCCCTCCTACGTCTTTTTCAAGCAAGTTTGATACCCATAAGGTCATACAATCTAATATGACCACGCTGCAAGAGGCATCAATAGCGCCTATTGTCTCTGACACATTTACTGGCTCTTCCAAAGTATCCCATCTGCTGCCCCTCTCTTTTTTGTGGCGCCTTATCTTTTCAGCCATCTCCCTATCCCTTGCCTGTCCTGTAGCTATATAAAGCCCTTTTTCACCATTATTCAGCAATCCTTCCGCCATTTTTAGGGCAAGGCCGGTCTTTCCAGACTTTGCCCCCCCTATAAGCATTACTTTTTGAGGGTATTTTTGAAAATATGTCTCATGCACTGTATTTGCCTCTTTTAAAAAAACATGGTTAGCTGTTTTACAGCCTCTTCATTTGATATCGCATTTGCAGGGCCTAAGTAACATATTAATTTGAAATATTTATTGCCCAAGGCATTGACTATTTCTAAATATAACATTAACATATCGTCTTTACAATATTTTTGCCATGAAAACTATTTCTGATTTTTCATATTGGATCGATTCCTAAACAGCCGGTAGGGGCACGTTGCAACGTGCCCCTACTCATCCGTTTTTAAATAGAAATATTGATTTAAATCATTGCCATTATGTTATTAGACAAGGCTGAGCTTACCTACAGGAGAAAAAGGCTATATAAGTTGCTTGAATCATGCACGCTATGCCCTCACAGGTGCGGCGTCAACCGCATAAAGGGTGAGAAAGGATATTGCAAGGTCGCATCTCAGCCAGTAGTTGCAAGCTATGGCCCGCATTTTGGTGAAGAAGGGCCTCTGGTGGGGGAATATGGATCAGGCACAATATTTTTTTCTGGCTGTAATATGCGCTGTATATACTGCCAGAATTATGATATAAGCCATTTGATTCATGGAGAACCTGTTTCCCCTGAAATGCTTGCGTTTTTTATGCTGTCACTAAAGGAAATGGGGTGTCATAACATAAACCTTGTTACCCCCACGCATGTAATACCCTTCTGGGTAAGGGCAATTGAGTTGATAGAATATGAGACAGGGTTTCAATGCCCTATAGTCTATAACTGCGGTGGATATGAAAGCCTTGAGACCTTAGAGCTGCTTGATGGCATTGTTGATATATATATGCCTGACCTTAAATATTATAATCCTGACATCGCCTTTGATTTCAGTAAGATAAAGGATTATCCTGCTGTTTCAAAGAGGGCGGTAAAAGAGATGTACAGACAGGTCGGAGGATTGGTATGCGATGAAATGGGCATAGCAAAAAGGGGGCTTATTATAAGGCATTTAGTGCTCCCTGAGGGTATAGGCGGGACGCAGGATGTCTTAAGGTTTATTTCAGGGATCTCAAGTGATATATTTGTAAATGTTATGGGGCAATACAGACCATGTGGCAATGACCTGCTTCCAGAGCCCCTTAAAAGGGGCATTACAAAAAAAGAATATATGGAGGCGCTCAGATGGGCAAAAGAGCTTGGATTGGGGGCAAATTGCGTAGGGATGTAAAGGGATTTACCTTAATTGAGCTTTTGATTACGCTTGCCCTTTTGATGATATTAGGGGCGGTAGCCGTATCTATATATACGCCTATGGTAAATAAGACAGTATGCTCAAAGGTAGAGATGAGCGTATCTGAGGCAATGCTTGCATCAGTAAAGCAACTTACTGAAACGGGCCTTGCCCCTGCTGACGATATTGACGGCCAGTGGGACGCATGCGCTGACGGGCTCATTGCCTGTCCTTCAGAGGTCAGTTCTATAATCGTTACAGGTATGGGCACGACCGGATCGCCCATTACCGTAAACGGCACAGCGACAGGCAATAAATGCCCAAAAGGGCAAAGGTATGTATTGCGACAAGACCTTCCTACTGGACAGTGGAAGTAAGAAATACCCTGCTTGAATTCGCAAGGCCAGCTCCAATTGCAATATATGTGGCGCTAACAATGGCTATCGGGGCGCTTGAAGACCTTAACAATCTCCCCAAGGCTATCATAAGCAGTATCATAAGCCAATTTTTGATAGAAAAACACCCAAAAAGGCACTTTCCCTCACCCCTCTCCCTTATGCGTTTAAGTATCCTGTCAGCAACCCTGTTTAATACAAGCCTTGATTTTAATATGCCGACAGGCAGGGCAAGCATCGGGCATAAGATGAGAGTTGTTATATTGGCATCTGTATTTACAATCCAGAAAAGCCCCCTTGACATAAGCATTATCCCTACTAAAAGCCATATAATGCCAGCAATTTTTGTCTGGGCCCTTAAAGAACAAGTTGGCGCTGTCATATTGTCTCCTGTTGAGGACTAACTGAATTTTGCATCAACGCCTAAAATAATCTCTATACCACTCTATAAACTGCCTTATGCCATCTTGTAACGCAGTGGCGGGTTTAAAGCCCGTATCATTTACAAGGTCATCAATATCTGCGTATGTCTGCGGGACATCGCCTAATTGCATTGGCATAAAGTTCTTCTCTGCCTTTTGGTTAAGGCACTCCTCTATAATGCCAATAAAATCCATAAGGTTTACAGGCTCATTATTGCCAATGTTATATATCTTATATGGACAGTAACTTGTTCCGGGGTCAGGGCTGTCTCCAGACCAATCCTTATTGGGCATTGGTCTCCTTTCCATAACTCTCACAACCCCTTCAACAATATCGTCAATATAGGTAAAGTCCCTCTTCATCTCGCCATTATTAAATACGCTTATAGGCTCGCCCCTTAATATCGCGTCAGTAAACAAAAAAAGAGCCATATCAGGCCTGCCCCATGGGCCATATACTGTAAAAAATCTCAATCCTGTTGCTGCAACGCCGTATAAGTGGCTATAACAGTGCGCCATAAGCTCATTAGCCTTCTTGGTGGCAGCATATAATGAAACAGGGTGGTCAACATTATGGTGGACGGAAAAGGGCATTTTTGTATTTGCCCCATATACAGAGCTTGAGCTTGCAAAAACAAGGTGTTTTATCCCAAAATGCCTGCATCCCTCAAGTATATTCAAAAAACCCATCAGGTTTGAATCCGCATAAGAATAAGGGTCATTGATGGAGTGCCTTACGCCTGCCTGAGCTGCGAGATTGACCACGCACTCAGGACTATATTCCTTAAAAATTTTATGGATATTGTCAGTATCTTCTAAAGAGACCTTATAAAAAAGGAAATTTTTATCTTTTTGGAGGATAGCCAGTCTATCTCTTTTAAGCGCTGGATTATAGTATGAATTTATATTATCAATCCCTATAACCCTCTTGCCCATCTTAAGAAGCCTCTTTGACAGATGAAACCCTATAAAGCCTGCTGCCCCTGTTATAAGGGCGGTTGAATAGGTAAGATTAGGAACAATCAATTTATATTCTCCTTCTCGCCGTCTTTTGCCGGACAGGATTTAGGCGATAAATTTCTATCTACTATAATTAACAAATAGATTGGCGTAAAGGTTAAGATTTAGGCTTTTTGAGGTATATCTAAATCCTGCAATTGGAGAGTTTTCCCAAGGTTTGGAGGCGTAAGGGGCGCAGACGCGCTTAGGCGCTTCAAGCCCCGAACAACAAAGAATATTAGGTAAAATCGTCAATTTGCCCCCTTTTGCCGTGTAGGATTTAGGGTATATTATTTGTGTATATATACGCCTATTTTTTCTGGTATAAGCCTTTTTAAGACAAATTTTTCTGGTACAGTAACATAAGGTACTGCCTTGTGTCTTCCTTGAGACATGTCCCTAATATCAACTTCAACAACTATATCTCTTGGTTCAAGTTTAATTAGATGTATCTTAGGCCCTTCAAGCACTGCTGATACCTCTCTTGGCCAATAGCGTAGGACCTTCTTTTGCTCTCCCCTGATAAGGACAGGTATGTGCGTTATGCGTCTTTTAGAAACCTTTGGGGTTATCTCAATAAATACCTTTACAGAGCCTGGCTCAATGGGGCTTACATGGAGTGAATTAAGGTCAAAGACTACTGTCTTTTCAACAGAGGAGGTGAAGCCGTCTATATCTATTGGTATGGTCTTTATTTCTTCTAATTTAGAAAGCTCTTTTTCCGGGCCAAGCAATAATACATCTTGAGGCTCTGCCTTAACATCCTTAATCTCAAAAAATTTATTAGGCATCCCGGTAAGGACGGGCGTTACTTTAATCCTCTTTCTCATTGTCCTGTCAAGGGATATCTTTATATTTTGAGGCGTTATCCTCAAGACTCTTATGCCTGCCGGCAGGGGGATAGTGTCTGGCGTCATATGTATGACAATATCGCCCGCAGGCGCATCCTTCAGGTCTATGACCTTGCTTATGCCCTGAGTCGCAATTGCCCTTATAAGGCTCCTTGGCCCATAGACACGTACATTGATGTATGAGGGCACATCATTGGCAACGACAAGATTTGAGGATATGTTTACAAGCTCTACAGGCAGTGAGACAGTGATTTCTGCCTTTTCCTCACCAACGACAAAGAACCATAACATCAAGGCAAAGGCCAGTGACAGGAGTTTAATGCCGATATTTCGGGTCATCCAACCAGCCTCCTCCTCCACCACGGCCTCTCATGCTCTTCAAGCGAGAAGGCATTATGGAGTATCCGCCTCAATCTTCCTGCATCAAGGTAACGGGTCAGCTTTCCGTCCATTGCAACGGATATTGTGCCTGTCTCCTCTGATACCACTACGCAAAGCGCATCTGTCTGCTCTGCAATGCCAATGGCTGCCCTGTGCCTTGTACCAAGCTCCCTGTCAATATAGGGGCTTGTGGATAAGGGCAGAACGCAGCCGGCGACAGCGAGCTTTCCCTTCTGGATGATTACAGCGCCGTCATGCAATGGGGACTCTTTGTGAAATATCGCCTCTAATAATGGCTTGCTCACCTCCCCCTCTATGGTGGTCCCTGAATCAATATGGTCATTAAGCCCAACGCGCCTTTCCATAACTATCAGCGCGCCTGTCTTTTTTTCGCTAAGGGACAATACGGCCTTCGCTACCTCTTCAAGCGTGTGAAAAGTCTTCATCCTGAGCCTTAAAAAAGGGGTTTGCCCCATCTGCGTAAGGGCGCGTCTTATATCATCCTGAAAGATTATAATTATTAAGAGAAAGAGAGAGCTTAATATGGTGCCGAGCAGCCAGTGCAGCGTATAGAGCTGCAGCCACCTTGCCCCAAAATATATAACTGTAATCAGGGCAAGGCCAGCTGCCATCTGGACAGCCCTTGTGCCCCTTATAAGGAGGATTACCCGATAAATTATATAGGCGACCACAAGGATATCTATAAAGTCCTGCCATCTTAAAACAGGCATAAATTCCTTAATGGTCTCAAGCATCTACTTATCTCCTAATGAGCCGTACATATCCTGTTAACTGTTTTTTAAAGCTTAAACTTTTCAGGTTTTCATAAATTCATCAAAATCCTTAAAATCCCTTATGGCCTCTATGACCTTTAACATCTCAGCAGTCCACCTTACATTATGCACTCTTACAATATCTGTGCCATTTAATACAGACCATGCCACTGCCCCAAGGGTTGGGATATCCCGTCTTATAGGCTCTTCAATGCCCGTAATTGCCCCGAGGAATGACTTTCGCGAGACCCCTACAAGCACCATTGCCCCAAGCCCTTTAAAACGCTTTATGTTGGCAAGGAGCAGTAGATTATGCTCTAAGAGCTTACCGAATCCTACGCCAGGGTCTATGATTGCCAGATTGCGAGAGATATCATGCTGTTCAAGGAATAAAAGCCTTTCTTCAAGGAATTCATATACTTCTCCTACGCAATCTGTATAGGTAGGAGATAGCTGCATATTTTGAGGAGTGCCTTTCATGTGCATAAGGCACACTGGGATATGGTGTTCTTTTATAAGGTTTATCATGTTGGCATCGCGTCGCAGGGCGCTTATGTCATTTATTATATCAACGCCTTCAGATATAGCGAGCCTTGCAACCTCATACTTCTGGGTGTCAATAGACAATAATACATCAGTCCTTTTTCGCAGGCGTCTTATAAGCGGTATTGTCCTCTTTATCTCTTCTTCTGCTGGGACAGGCTCGGAAAACGGCCTTGTGGACTCACCGCCTATATCAAGTATGTCAGCGCCCTCTTCAATAAGCTCCATCGCATGGGAATATGCCTTATCTATATTGAGATAAAGCCCGCCGTCTGAAAATGAATCAGGGGTGCAGTTGACAACCCCCATTATATATGGTTTCTCTCTTTTCTTTAAGGCTATGCGCATTGCTCCATTATCCTGTCAATATCTGTCCCCGTTATCGTCTCTTTTTCAAGCAGGGCATTGGCTATGCTATGAAGACAGTCAATATGTTGTTCAACCAGCTTCTTAGACCTTTTATATGCAGTCATAACGAGTTTTTTGACCTCTTCATCAATCTTTTTTGCAGTCTCCTCGCTAAAGTCTTTCACCTGACCAAACTCCTTTCCAAGAAATATGTGCTCTTCATGTTTTCCAAAGGCAACAGGGCCGAATTCCTCGCTCATCCCCCAGTTGCACACCATCTTTCTCGCAAGGTCAGTAACGCGTTCAATATCATTTCCCGCCCCTGTGGTGAAATCATCTAATACAAGCTCTTCAGCAATCCTTCCGCCAAGAAGTATTGATAACTGGTTCATAAGATACCCCCTATAATAGGTATGCCTGTCATCTTCAGGGAGCTGTTGCGTAATGCCCAGCGCCTGTCCCCTCGGGATAATGCTTACCTTGTGTATTGGGTCAGAGCCGGGCAGAAGATTTGCTACAAGGGCATGTCCTGCCTCGTGATATGCAGTAACGCGTTTTTCTTCCTCTGAGAGTATCATGCTCTTTCTCTCTGCACCCATCAAGACCTTGTCCTTGGCAGTGTCAAAGTCTTCCATCTCTACCTTTTCCTTTCCTGCCTTTGCGGCAAGGAGCGCTGCCTCATTGACCAGATTTTCAAGGTCCGCCCCTGAAAACCCGGGCGTCCCCTTGGCAATAATTGACAAATCAACCTCTTCATCAAGCTCTATCTTTTTGACATGAACTGACAATATCTTCTGCCTTCCATGTAGATCTGGGACAGGGACAGTAACTTGTCTGTCAAATCTCCCTGGCCTCAAGAGCGCTGGGTCAAGGACATCGGGCCTGTTAGTAGCGGCAATCACTATAACCCCCTCCTCTGTCTCAAAGCCATCCATCTCCACCAGGAGTTGGTTTAATGTCTGCTCCCTCTCATCATGGCCCCCCCCAAGCCCAGCGCCCCTATGACGGCCCACCGCATCAATCTCATCAATAAAGATTATGCAGGGGGCACTCCTTTTTGCCTGAATAAAGAGGTCCCTTACCCTTGAAGCGCCTATGCCGACAAACATCTCCACAAAATCAGAGCCGCTTATACTGAAAAAAGGACATCCTGCCTCACCTGAAATGGCCTTTGCAAGCAGGGTCTTTCCTGTCCCCGGCGGGCCTACAAGCAAGATGCCCTTTGGGGGACGGCCTCCAAGCCGGGTAAACTTTTCAGGGTCCTTTAGAAATTCAATAATCTCAGCAAGCTCTTCCTTGGCCTCATCCACCCCCGCGACATCCTTAAATGTGATGTTAATGTTCTCGCCTGAAAGCATCCTTGCCCTGCTCCTTCCAAAGCTCATGGCGCGCCCGCCAGGGCCCTGCATCTGCCTCATAAAGAATATCCAGACAGCAATCAGCAGGAGCATAGGGAACCACGATATAAGAAGGGTCATATACCAAGGGGTCTCCTGACGCGGCTTTATCTTTACGGTAACATTGTGCTCCTTTAACAGGCTGAATATGTCCTGATCCCCTATTGGAATAGCTGAGCGAAACGCCACATCATTTACAAATTGGCCCATAACATTCTCGTCTTCAATTGTTACCTTTGCGACCTCTCCCTGTTTAATGTAATTGATAAAATCAGTATAAGTTATCTCAGGGATGTTTGTCTTGGGCTTGTTAAAGATATTAAATAAAAAGATTACCACAATTCCAATTACAAGCCATAAACTGAGATTTTTATAAAATGTATTTAGATAGTCATCGTTCCTTCTCATAAATTTATTTCCCCTTAGAGTTTAATATTTTCAGATGGTATCCAGTCAATCCTTATAGGCCATTTTGCGTTGGGCGCAATTTTAAACCTTTCTGATGTCTCTATACCGCATACGCATATAATATCGCCATCTCTGTTTATAATTATCGGTATCATATCTCTTATATGTCTTGGTATCTTTCTATTGATAAAAAAGTCCTTTAACTTATATGGCGAAACTCCGCCAATAGGCCAGAACCTATCCCCATTCTCTCTCTGTCGGATAAGAAGTGGAAATTCTACCCTGTCTCCATTTATATAAAGCGGCCTTAAAGCCTCTGCTATTGGGGTTATAACCCTCTTCTTATCTACAGGAGATAATTTGTTTTTTAAGTTTGTCTTAAAAAAGGCTCTTAATTCTCTCTGGCTCTTTCCCTTAAATAAGCCTTTATCCGCCTCTGAGATATTAACTGCCCCGCATAAATCAGAGAGAAAGCATTCCCCAGGGCCATAGACATTAATTGGCTCAAAGAGCTTTGGCCTGTCCCTCCTCTCCCTTATCCCGCCCATTATAAGAGAGAAAATAAGTTTACCATAAATTTTTTCAACAACAATCCCCCTATGAAGATTAAGTTTTGATGCGCCCTTATTGCCATTTAAAATCATATCTATCGCCTCAATGTGCTCAAACCTTATCTCTCTCATGGCTGATGGTATAAGCGTCTTTATAGCAATCTTATATATGCGTCTTCTTATGGCTATATCCTCCATTAAAATCCGCCTTGCCAGAAGACATATTCTTTTTGAGCCATTTGTAGCGGTTATGCCAACGGATGCCTTATCGCCTTTTTCTTTTATTATAGCGTCATTAAATGCCCTTTTTGCCAGTGAATAGATAAAATTATCATCATCTTTAAGAGCCATAGCCATCTTAAATACCGCCTTTGAGATAGATGGATTAAGGCTCTTTAAGAGAGGGGCTATATCAGCGCGGATTACATTCCTTAGATATTTTTTTGAGGCATTTGAGGAATCAATGGCATATTGTATTTCATTTCTGTTGAGATAGGCGATAAGCTCATCTTTTTGAAAGGACAGAAGCGGTCGGATAATATTCTCGTTTCTAATGGGTATCCCTGACATGCCCGCAAGAGACGCCCCCCTTATAAGCCTCAATATTATCTCTTCTATCTGGTCGTCAGCAGTGTGTGCGGTAGCGATCCAGCTGGCATTAAGCTTGCGCCTTGTATCTTCAAGAAAGTCGTACCGATAACGCCTTGCTGCCTCCTGGATGGTGAGCTTAAGCCTCCTTGAGCCTGAATATACATCATAAGATGAACATATAAATGGCAGATTAAGGGCGCTGGCGGCCTTTTTGACAATTAATTCGTCTCGTCTGGCCTCATTTTTTCTTAATTTATGGTTGAAGTGGGCGCAATAGAGCTTAAGCGGCAGGAGATGTAATGAGATTTCATTAAGTAAAAAAAGGAGGGCCATTGAATCAGGCCCTCCTGAACATGCCGCAACAATTGGGTCCCCCTCCTTTACAGGCGTATAACGCGCAAGGGCCGAACTGACCCTTCTAACAAGCTCATCCACCGCCAGCCCCCCTATATGCCTTCATTGAGGACATGATTTCAATAATAGACGCCTGTTGGATATCAAGCACCTTTGCGTTTAATGTTACGGTCTTTCCCGCAGCAGGGTGATTAAAGTCAGCTACTACGTAATCATCATGGACCTCTTTTACCATAAATCTCACTGGAGGGCCATATTTGCCTGTCTCCTGATAAAAGGCGCCTTCTCTAATCGCTTCAGGGTGCCTAAGGCTTGATATGGGCACCTCATTTATTAGCTCTGGATTATATTCCCCAAATGCCTGCTCAGGAGGGATGTCAATCTCAATAGTATCATCCTTCTCCCTGCCCAAAAGCGCCTTTTCCAGCGCAGGATGCAGCCGTTCTCTTCCATATATAAAGTCTATTTTTGATGGGCTTTGTATCTCTACCTCCCCTTCATCTTCCTTAATTCCCATAGAAAGCATAATAGAGACCTTAGAATCAAGTGTTATTTTCATAAACCTCTTCCCCCTTTTTAATTCATAGTTCATTATTTATGTCTTATTAAGTCTTTCTATCTCTTTGAGTATTTCTCCAACAACTTCTATATTCTGGATCCTTTTTTTATTATCCTCTTTTATTGAAAAAACATAAAATACTTTCCCTCCATATTTACGAGTAAAGTCAGAATGCGTATTATGTTGTATTGATCTTTCTTTAAAAATTTCTGGTAGTTGAGCTGTATTACTTACAGGTTTTATCTGAAGACCGATATATTTATTCTTTACCTGTATAAAAAAATCCACATTATATAATCTGTCCCAATTATCAGGGGCAGGCTCTATTTTATATATATCACCAATAGCTTTTTGTAATTGACCATAAATTGTTTTAATTTCAGTAAGATAACCATCAAAGGTTCTATCAATAACCATTTGATGCATGTATCTTATGCAATCTTCTTCAGTTATTTGTTCAACTTCTGCTGTAATTACTTCAGTGATTTTTATATATAATTTTCTTCCAAGCTCATCAATATGTTCTTTAGGTCTAACCTTTTTATAATAATATTCTCTCCAATCTTCTATGGTTTTAGGCTGACATTTTCTAATCTCTTCAGAAGTAGCTCCAACATTTCTTTTGAAATTTAATTGGAATCTATTCATTGCACTATTAAGTATCCATTCTTTAGCCATTAACTTGCTCCATTTTCAAAAATTTATCTTTAAGCTTAAAATTGATTGTCCTATCCACTTTTGCAAAACCATGTTTAAGTAGATGCGCATTTATAAAAGTCTTGTTTTTTAAATAAACATAGGCCAATAAAGTATTATCTTCATCATACTTACATTCATCATACTTCAAAAAAATTTGTCGTTTAAGTATCTTATTCCTTAAAAAATTTAGAGCGTCTGTTTGCTTTTTTGAAATCGCTTTTATGCCAATTAACCTGACCGTTAAGTCATTTGATAATTTTATTAATTCAGGAGATATTACTTCTTTTACCGTATAATATGTTTCTCTTTTTGAGCCATTAACAGCATCTTTTATATTTATTTTTGAACCAAACTTTAATTTATTAGGATCAATTTTTTTGTCAAATTTTACAGGGTCTCTGAAAATATATTTTAGTTTTTTTATTGAAGTTTCCCAATCAATTTCAAGTTGTTTTTGCTCCTTAATTATAAATTTATGGTCTTGAAATAAGACATTACCATCAATTTTTAATTTTTCCTTAATAATAGGAAGAAATTCCTTATTAATTTCATAGCCTATGGAATTTCTATTGGTTAATAGCGCCGCTAAAGAAGTAGTGCCGCTGCCCAGAAAAGGGTCAAGGACAGTCTCACCGATAAAAGTAAACATTTCAATTAATCTTTTAGGAAGTTCCACAGGAAACATAGCAATATGCTTGTTCTGTCTTTCTCCATTTAAATACCAATGCCCTGAAAAATATTCTTTCCATTTTTCTTTTGACAGTTTTGATTTTTCTTTGACCTCTTTTGAAGGGGCGGAAATTTTACCGGGTTTTTTAAATAAGAGGATAAATTCATAGTCTATTTCAATAATGCCATTTCTGGGAAAAGGGTATGAGCCCATAACAGTTGCGCCGCCAGTCGTGTTCATCGTAGTCTTTTTTTGCCATATAATCGCACCCATATAATCAAATCCAATAGTTTCACAAAACTTAATTATTTCAGTTCGTATAGGAATTACTTTATACCTTCCATAATAAACAGAACGGGCAAATTGATCGCCAATATTTATTGCAATACGGCATCCGGGCTTTAAAACA
>JALWQB010000032.1 GCA_026994795.1 Deltaproteobacteria bacterium | reverse complement strand
AAAAAAGAACTGGATGCCATAAGAAAAGAAAAAGAAAATTTCGCTTACAGATATCAGAGCCTCCAAGATACCATTGCCGAGTATGAAAATGAAATAGCTGAACTGCAAGAAAGCAGAGAAGGAGGAAATGAAGCACAGACGGCAGTCCGTATTCAGGAGCTTGAAAATATGATTTCCAGTGTCCAGTCTCAAAAAGAAAAAGTTTCAGACAGACTTAAAGAGCTTGAAGATGAAAAAAAAATTATAGAACAGAATTATTTAGAAATAAAAGAAAAATACGATAAGTTACGAGAAAGAATGCAGATTATCAAACAAGAGGTAAAAAAATATGTAGAAAATACAAAGAGAAGGTCTGCCAAGCGGGGCAGACGGAGAAAGCCTTGGTATAAGAAACAGATGGATGTCCTTGAAGAAAAGCTGGAGCGACTGAAAGAACAGAATACAGACCTAAAAGAAAAACTCAAGGAGATGAAGAAGGTTATCAAACACACACAGAGCAATATAGTTGACCTTGCCAAAAAGCGGGAGCATGTAAGGGCTCTTGACGCATTGAGATCTATGCTTGGCATAGTCAGGAGCGTCCATGTTCAGACCCTTCCAGAAGACCTTAGAGATGAAGAAAAGGACGGGCTTGAGGCGTTGCAAATTATTGAACAGATATATGACGAGATAGGAGCATTACAGCAGCGATTTATAGCTGCTGCTGAGGAAATTATAAGAAAATACACTAAACAGGATTAATTATGTGGCTATTTTTTTTTGCCGGGGACATTTTTGCATGAAATGGCGCATTTTATCCCTGCTTATCTTATGGGAAAGGTAATATCGTTTTCATTGAAGCCTAAAGTTACAGAAAAAGGGGTTGTGTTTGGAGAGGTGGTCTATATGCCGAAAACATCTTTTGATATGGCTGTATCGTCTATGGCCCCTCTTTTATACTGGTTTTTGCTTTTTTGGTGGATACAGAGAATAAATTTACTAAATTGGTATTATTCTGACGGATTATTAAATTTAACCCTGTCTTTTAATGCCCTTAAAGGCATAAAAGGAATATTTGAGACCTATTGCTTTTTACAGTTGTTATGGGCAGGACGGGTCTCTTCTACAGACATTGCAATTTTTATAAAGGCTACATGGATGTGGTGGGCATTCATTTTAGTTTTTGTTTTATGGATATGGGAAAAGGGAGATATTTTAGCCCACTTTATCGTCCCTGTATTAGATGTAATCCGTTTTATGGAGGGCTTATGGAACAGAAAAATTTTGTAGAACTGCTTTACGCCAGAGGCAGCTGGTACAGACTAATGCAAAAAATGTCTAAAAACATCGTAATTGTATACCCGAATTACGAAGAAAAAGAAGACATAGAGGAAAATTCTGAGTTAAACTTAGAAAAATTGTTTGAGAGTTTTGACGATGAATAAATATTTAGACAAAACAATTAGAGACTTATCTGCAACAGATATCCTTATAGATGCCGCATTAGATGCAGAGGATTTGATGGTTCTCCTCTCACGGGTGCTGTGGTCCACGGTCAAGGTTGCTGAAAAGATAAATGAGTTAAAAGACAAGTATGGAGACGAGGTATTTAGGGCAGCCTGCCGTGAAACCGGCCTTGATGAGCGCATGGTTAAGGCACTGTTAGCTCAAAAAGACAAGTGGAATATATCGGATGAGACAAGGCAGGAGATTATAGAGAAGATGGCTAAAAAAACATGGGAGGTTCTGGACAGGTGAATATAACAGTTCTTGTGGGCAGAGTCGGAAAGAGCGTAACAGTGCATCAGGGAGAGAAGAAAGTGGCCTCTTTTACCCTTGCCACTCATACCTATTTTACTAAAGACGGCAAGTCTGAAAAGCGCACTGAATGGCATAAAGTAGTAGCTTACGGGGCAATGGCGGATTTTGCAGCCAGAAATCTTTATAAAGGAAGGCTCATAGCTATTTTAGGCTATAATTATCCATCAAAATGGGAGGACCAAAATGGTCAGATACATTACAATCAAGATGTAGTTGTAAGGCATATCGAACTTCTTGAAAAAAGAGAGGGCGGGCAAAATGACAAATAACCTTTTGTTTCAATCTATAGCAAGAAAAGACAGGGAATTAAGATGTGAAGACAGAAAAGGAACTTTTTATTTTGCCATCTGGGGCAGTCGGGAAGATACGTCCATTCCCGTTGAAATCTGTTCAGTAGAGCTTCAGGATGACGATATTGACTTTCTGGCATGTATGCTCTCTGACCCTTGTATTCTCAATGAGGTCAATATGGTTGAGCTTAAAGAGCCAGTTTATCCTTATATTATCAGGGTAGTATGGAAACAAAAAGGGGTGCTGATACGATTTTTGGACTGGGATGAAAAAGGGACGTCAGCTGCTTCAATTGATATATCCCATGCTCAAAAATGGAAGATAGCGCAGATGGCAAAAAGGACAGTTTTTATAAATCATTTTTTAATCAGGCTTAATGAAGATTAACAGAACTGCGCCTCCTCCCCGCTGTAAACAACGGGGGTTCCGGTGCTTAGGAGAATGTGATGATTATAGAGTTTGATGACTGTCAATATATGAAAATCGTTAAAGAACTGATTGGAGAACGATGTATGATAAGACCCTTGAGCTGTTTTATGGGACTGCCTCGTTCTGCGATCAAGCGTTATATAGAAAGGCTGCATTATAACCCGATAGAAAATGTTACAGTCAGATATGACTATGATCTTATGTATAAAACTATAGACCTTTACAAGGCAGGTGTTTCTCTGCCGCGTATTGCCCGTATTTTAAATATTCCAATTCACAGGACGGTAAATATTATAAAATATTTTAAAGGTGAAGAAAATGATACAGCGGACTCTTTTTGTCAGGAATAATCCGCCAGAAATTTATAAAGGTTATTTTGACGGCGCATCAAAAGGCAATCCTGGACGTGGATCTTACGGCGTAAGGCTTCTTTCTCCGGACGGCGCAGTTATAATTGAAGAAGGTAAAAAATTTAAAAAGCCTGTAACTAACAATATGGCAGAATACCAAGGGCTTATTCGGCTTTTAGAGCTTTGTATTCAGTATAAAGTTAAAAATATCCATATTTTTGGTGACAGCCAGCTTGTTATATATCAGGTTACAGGAAAATACAAAGTCCGCCAGCCTCATTTAAAGAAATATGCAGATAAAGCTAAATTTTTAATAAAAAAGATACAGGGGGAAGTTTCTCTTTTCTGGATACCGAGAAAGCAGAATAAAGAGGCAGATAAATTAGCAAATTTAAGTTTAAGGAGGACAAATGAAAGTATTAGTCACTGATATTGGTTATGGAGATACTAAATATTGTTATTTAGATGGCAAGAGGCAGATTAGAGGTAAAATTCCTACTTTAGTTTCGCCTTTAAACAGCCTTACAGAACAAAAAGGTCCGGGGAAGACGACAAGTTACCGTTACGGGGACAAACTTTATCTTATAGGTACTGAGGCCAGATATGCAAATCATGTAATTATAAGCACTACTAAAGACTTTCTTCCTAATTATTCCCCGCTGATGGTGGCGAGGGTGGCTTCAAGCCTATCGCTGGATGATACAGAGACGCCCTTTGATGCCCTTATTGTAAGCCTCAGCATACGGGATTGGACTATGCACGATAAAATGATAGAGATTTTAAGTAAGTTTGTTGTAAATAACTGCCTTTATCGTCAAAAAGTTGAGATTTTTCCACAGGGTCTTGGGATATGGGTTGAGGCAGGTTCAAGAGATAACATTATGATAATAGACATCGGATACAATACCGTTGATGTAGCGGTATTTGTTGAGGGTGAGCTTAATACGGACCTTTCATTTGCTATACGAGGCTTTGGGGCAATACGCTTTATAAGCGAGATTGCAGAGTATATTAACAGCAGGTCAGATGAGGAATTTACTCCGAATGAAATCTGCTACATACTTCAGCAGTCAGATACTTTCTTTGAGCGTATGGGTGTGTCAAATGAGGCAAAAGAGTGCGCTATTGACTGGTTTCATACCTTATGGGACAGGCTTAATGCCAGAGAGTCATTCCGCAAGGCGTTAAAGTATATGGACATCTGCATTTCAGGAGGCGGGGCCAGATTTGCAAAACTTATAGAACTCCCCTCTTATGTAGAAATAATGGATACAGAGCCTGAATTTGCCAATGTAAACGGATTTGTCAAATATATTGGCGCAGGCACTGAAATACAAAAAACAATCCATGAGACAGAGGAGTAGAGGCTATGTCTTTTGAAATAAATCCATACACAGTTTTATGGATTTTGGCCATTTTGGATATTTTGGGTTTTGTAATTCTTTTCCGACACTCATGGGTTGAGTGTAAAGAATTCAGAAGCTTTAAAAATCTCGTATATATGATAGGCACTTCGCTTCTTTCTGGACCTCTAATATGTTTTTTATATGTCGTAGGTTTTTTTATGGAAAAACGGATTAAGAGTAAATCTACCAAGCTGGATATACTGTAATTAAAACAGGGGGAAGTATTATATGTTATCTTTCAGTTTACTTGATTACATCAAGGAGAGAAGTAAAGGTCTTTTTATTATTATTTCCTTCTTTATATTACTTTTTTTAACTTATTTTTTTGCCCAAATTCCACCATCAGAAAACACTAAAGAATTAGAAATATGTAGTTATGTTATAGCTATCTTGATGTTCATGATAGGGTATATAATCTTTTTTAAAGATGAGGGTATATATAATGAAAAACTTACGCAGGATATTTCAGAATTACATTAACAACAGGACATTTTTTGATTGGCATGAGGAGATTAAAGACCCTTTAACTGAGGAGACCTTAAAACAGCTTCAAAGGGAGACGTTCATCAAAAGAATAAAACTTGGCTTAATAAGTCTTTTAGCTGCCGTTATACCGTGCTTTATTGCTTTTTTTATCTATATTACTATGAATGACGGGCGGATTAAGGATATTTTATTCAGTTTTTCGTTAATAACAGCTTCTTTTCCAATTTTGTTGTCCCTGTTTTGTTTTACCGGTAACGATGAATTTGATTATCTTTCTCCAAAATACACAGATAAAATGAAAGAGTATTACACATTAGTTGTTAATTGTCCTGAAGCAGCAGCCTTTGACCAGAAAATACACTCATTAAAGCGTCTTCCAACAATGGGTGAGTTAGAGGCTCTTAAAAGTATTACTTTAGCATACCTTAATCAAGAGGCACAAAAAGCCTTTTTATGTCGTAATTGGGATATGATTTTACAGAATTAAAGGAGGCCAGATGAAAGAATACATCCCTACACCGGTACAAAATGAAATTGTAAGTTTTTTCTCTGAAATAAATAGCGATAAATACCCTGGAGTATTTGTTCTTGATGCTCCTACAGGGACAGGAAAGTCCCTTATTTATCTCTGGATGGCCTCAAGACTCAAAGAAAGGGGGCTGATAGACAAATTCGTATATATATGCCCTACCCGTCTTCTTCAAAAGCAGATGCTGGACAATATAGAAGACAGCAGGATTTTTGACCCGGATAAGACGGTCCTTCTTATGGGCAAATGCCATTACATTTCTCCTTTGCGTTTAAAGGACGCATGGGAATTAGCAAAGACTGAAGGTGTCAAACTTTATCTGGAAAACGGAGAGATTGTAGACAGTTTTTCAACTTTAACACTGCTTGCAGATGAGGTTCAAGGGATTGTTCAGGAGTTTGGCAAGTCCCTTTCCGAGTCTACAAAAAACTATCTGCTCCCTATGGTTGCGGTAAGAGAAGGGGACAAAAAAACGAGCATCTGGCTTATTATATGTATGAGTATAATAAACTTGAAGAGGCTGAAGCAGTTGTAGTTAATACCATGAAGTTCCTTTTTCTTATAGGGATGAACGGAGATGATTCTGCAAAAGACCTGATTTACGGCACTGATGAAAAGCCGTCTTTTGTTGTCTTTGATGAGGCTCATATGCTCCCTGAATTGACATTTCAGTATTCAAATCGCGGGGCAGTATCAATCAGAAAGGTCAGCAGAATTTTAAATAAATCAGTATTTAACGCATACAGCCTCTGTAAAAATTCAAAAAACCTTAAAAATTCCAAACTGATGAAAACTCTTGACAAACAGCGCAAAAAACTGATGGATATGAAGATTGAGCTTGAAGAACTTTACGATGTCTGCAAAAAGTATGGTGAAGATAATACTAACACGATGATTTTATTAACTGTGGCTATGCTTCAGGACAAAGACAGCTATGAGGCTCATTTATATAAACAAATTCTTAATATACTAAAAAAAATATACAAAACTTATGATTTGTTAGAGCAGGCGAAGATTAGCAAGGAGATGTCAGGTCTTAAAAAGACGCTCAAAAAAGAGGACAGAAGGCGCAAACTTGAGGCTTTGCTTGATGAAGACTGGCCGTATTTACAGAGAAAGGCAGGGTGGATTAAGGAGCTTTTATCTAATTATCAGCAGTTAAATGAGCTCAATAAGAACTGGCGTTATTATATTGCTTTGTCTCCTGTAGAGCTTCTGCCTTCAATAGGCAGGGGGACGTTTAATGCCAAACCTATAAGAGAGACAGTTAAACGGTGTCCTGTTCTGTTCGGGAGCGGCACTCTCAGAAATTATATAATAGGTCAGATACAATATTTTACTGAACAAAGCAATATAAATAAGCCTTTACTGATAGAGGCTACAGGTGGCGGGAGTCCTTTTGATATAGGTATCTGTCAGGACTGGTATGGTGGATTTCCCAATAGCAGCAAGCTCCAAAACATTCTTGGTCTTCTTGGCATTGATGTCATGTGGGATGCGCAAAATTCATCAGGCAAGACCAGAAAAGAAGTGTATGACGGCATTACATCCCGGTCATATTTTAATAAGCCCGGAATGCTGGCCTCAATCGTCCCTTCCTCTTTTTCTAATGACGGCCCTGTATTTTGGGTAAAAGACTACTTTTTATCTCGTTTAAGGCACTATGCCTTTATTAACGGAGACAATTCAGTTGATATTAAAGATTTTAATGTCATAGAAGATGAAATTTGGGATGCGGTATCAGAGACATTAAGGCGATTTATAGAGGGGGTTGAATATCAGGGTAAGAAATACAGTGCAGAGGACGGTGGAATTTTAATTCTTTGCACATCATACGCTCAGATAGAGTTTTTAAGGGAGCTTTTTAAGAAAAAGGCGGATGACAGGTTTTTTATGGGCAAGGAGCTTTTCTGGTGGCAGGCGAGCTTATCTAATGAGGCTGAGAGTTTTACAGAGCGTTTCAGTAAACAGGCCAGAGGGATACTATTCGGGACAGAGAGGTTCTGGACAGGTCTTGACCTTGAAAATGAAGAGTGCAGAGGGGTTATTATTTTTAAGCTGCCGTTTATGAGCCACAGCGATACTTTTCTTAATATTGTTACTAACGCTATGACAGGCGGCTACTGGGATGCCTCAAATGCGGGGTCTAATCTTAATAAACTGATAATGTCATGGCGGACATTTCAGGGAATAGGCCGTCTTATACGCAATAAAAATGATTGGGGCTTTTTGTCCATTTTGGATGAAAGGTTTTATAAAGGTCAATATGCCGAGACCTTACAAATCAATCTTAAAACTCTTTACAACATAATGGAGGTTTAAGAATGCTTTATAAAGTAAAAATAAAGGTTTCTGACTTAAAAAAGAGCCTGTCATGGCGCAGGTCATCATGGGGCGGAGATGAAGGTTATTTAGCCCATGCTGTTTTATATGAGATGTTTGACGGGCCTCCTCCTCTTCATTCGTATTCTTTTACTCTTAGTCGTGGCACAATCGTTATAGAGGGCTATACAGAGAGGGATTGTAAGGATATGTCTCTTAAATTGGGTAAGATAATAGAATGCAGTCCCTTATCCCTTAAAAAAGGTGAATATAGTTTTAATCTTACTGCCTGTCCTGTGGCATGGATACGGAATGAAGACGGCAAGCTGATAGAACAGGATGTATATAGTCATGTCAGCAGGCGCATGGACAATCTTCCCCGCGACCTTGTTTATGCCGGCTGGCTTACAGGCAAATTAAAACCGTCTGCCTCTGTCCATAACCTGAAGGTCAGGACATGGCATCAGGATATGGTCCGCAGAACAAAAGCAAGGAAGTCATATTTTATCAGAAAGCCAGTAGCGCAATTTAAAGGGATTTTAGAGATAAAAGACCCTCATTCGTTTGAGAGAAAGCTACTGAAGGGCATAGGCAGACATAAAGGGTTTGGATACGGGATGATGAGGGTTAATTAGGACTGAGGACTGAGTGCTGAGGACTGAGTAGGGGGTGATATATACGAGGACTTTTAGGGTATTCCCCACGCAGATGGGGATGAGAAGAGTCACAGCTTTAGCGAGCGACAAGGTGTACATTAAGTTGCAGCCCCCACGCGGATGGGGATGAGAAGAAATTCAACGGGCTTACAATAAAACAGAGCTTCTGTTGCAGCCCCCACGCGGATGGGGATGAGAAGTCATTAGCATATCTGATGTTACG
>JALWQB010000031.1 GCA_026994795.1 Deltaproteobacteria bacterium | reverse complement strand
TATTCCCTATGGGAGAGGGGTCAAAAAACCTCAGGACAGTAGAGAACATATCAAGCGAGCTTGCACAAAAGGGCGCTGACAGGCATAGCGTAATTATAGCGCTTGGAGGCGGTGTTACTGGAGATATAGCCGGCTTTGTCGCATCTATCTATATGAGGGGAATACCATTTGTGCAAATACCCACAACGCTTCTGGCGCAGGTTGACAGCTCTGTAGGCGGAAAAACAGGGGTTGACCTCAAAGAAGGGAAAAACTTAGTAGGGACATTTTACCAGCCCTCACTGGTCATAATTGACATAGGGGTGCTGGCAACCTTACCGCCAAAAGAGCTGAGAAATGGCCTTTCTGAGGTAATAAAATATGGGGCAATATGGGATGCTGACTTCTTTTCATATCTTGAAGACAATATAAAAGGGTGCATCGGGCTTGAGCCTGAGGCTATAATGGAGGTAGTAAGGCGTTCTTGTGAGATTAAGGCAGAGGTTGTATCAAGTGATGAAAGGGAGGCGGGGCTCAGGAGGATATTAAACTTTGGCCATACATTTGGCCATGCCATTGAGGCTGCAAGCAACTTTCAAATAAGCCATGGAGAGGGCGTTTCCATAGGGATGGTTGCAGCCTCAAGGCTTTCAAACATGAAGGGGCTCTTGTCAGATAATGAATTAGAGCGCATGATAAACCTCATAACTGCTATGGGGCTTCCAGTTGAACTACCCAGTTATCTCAATATTGACGATGTAATTTCAAGGATAAAATACGATAAAAAGTCAAGGGGGGGCGATATCCATTTTGTGCTCCTTAAAAGGATTGGAGATACCCTTATAACCCCTGATGTCTCAAATAATGAGATAAAGACAGCGCTTTCTAAAGGCAACTTATAATAAAAAAACAATAATTTAAATATATTAGACAAACTTGCCAAATGCTTTGTTTAGGTATATGCTAACAAAAAATCTAAAGGAGGATAAGAGCAAAAGATGAGATGGTTTAATCTTTATGAAAGGCGTGATGAAGTGTGGGCTTTTACTTATGGATTGAGACACCCCATTGTTTCATCAATGATGGCGCTGTTATTGTCTGTCTTTTTTGTTGTTGCATCTATTGCCCATGCAAAGGAGCTTGACCCTGACATTATTATTCTGGACAGGACTGCCAAGGCGTTTGCAAAGGTGGTTGAGAGGGCGCGCCCGGCAGTGGTATTTATCAAGGTAGAAAAGACGCTTGAGGCAAAGGGGCATAATGGCCCGTTTGAATTTATGGACCCCTTTGACTTCTTCAATGACCCGTTCTTTGAGAGGTTTTTCGGCCCGAGGTTTCACAGGCCGCAGCCAAAGAGAAAGTATAAGCAAAGGGGACAGGGCTCAGGATTTATCGTAGATAAACGGGGTTATATCCTTACAAACAACCATGTTGTCGGAGGCGCTGACCTTATAGAGGTAAAGCTCTTTGACGGCAGGGAATTTAAGGCAAAGATAGTTGGGACAGACCCGCAGTCTGATGTTGCAGTGATAAAGATTGACTCTGACCAGGCCCTCCCAGTGCTCCCCCTTGGCGATTCTGAGAAGATTCAGGTTGGTGAGTGGGTGATTGCAGTGGGAAACCCGTTTGGCCTGAGTGAGACCGTTACTGTCGGGGTAGTGAGCGCAAAGGGCAGGAACAGGGTCGGGATAAATGACTATGAGGACTTTATTCAGACAGATGCCGCCATTAACCCTGGTAATTCTGGCGGGCCTCTCTTAAATATAAAGGGTGAGGCCATTGGTATGAACACCGCCATATTTTCAAAAAGCGGCGGATATATGGGGATTGGCTTTGCAATACCTATCAATATGGCAAAGACCGTAATGGAGCAACTGATAAAAAAAGGCAAGGTAGTAAGGGGCTGGCTTGGTGTTGTCATTCAGGAATTAGATGAGGGGATTGCAAAGGGGTTTGGACTTGAAAAGCCAGAAGGCGTCTTGATAGCAGAGGTATCAGAGGACTCGCCTGCCCAGAAAGGCGGCCTCAAACAAGGGGATATAATACTTGAGTTAAATGGCGTAAAGGTAAAGGATGTAGGGGAATTACGCAATAAAATTGCCCTTACTCCGCCTGGGACAGTTGTTAATATGAAGATTTTAAGGGATGGAGAGGCAATGAGCCTCAATATAAAAATTGGTGAACGGCCTGAAAATGTTGACCTTACAAAGGCAGGCGGCACAAAGAGCGGGCTTCTTAAAAAACTTGGGCTTACCATACAAGACCTTACCCCTGAGCTGTGCGAGCAGTTCGGGTATAAGATGGGGCAGGGCGTGCTTGTATCTGAGGTTGAACCTGACAGCCCTGCTGAAAGGGTCGGCATAAAGGCAGGCTACCTTATTGAAGAGGTAAACAGGGTGCCGGTCTCCAAGGTATCAGAGTGCATTAAGGCGCTTTCAAGGCGTAAACATAGCGTGCTTTTGAGGATAACAGACGGACAAATCACCAGATATGTGGGGATAAGACTGGATTAAGGGTGATTACTTAATATGATATCAGCCAACCTAATTAAATTAGGTAATTTAGTTGCAGGATAAATGGCTATGGCAATTGACATAAAGACATTAGACCTTACGGGTCTTGATATAGATGAGGCGTTTTCAAGGGTAAGGGGGGTTATAAGGCGCAATGACGCCCCTTATCCAAGAGGTCTTGAGGCAGAGGTCAGAGAGATTTTAAGACAGGTTCAGGAAAAGGGGGATGAGGCCCTTATAGAATATGCAAGGCGCTTTGACGCCCCTGACTTTTCTATAGATGACCTTGTTGTAACAGAGGATGAGATACAGGACGCCTTGTCTTCATGTGACAGGGCCTTTATAGAAACAATAAAAAGGGCAAAGGAAAACATCTGGGAATTCCATAAGAGACAGCTTGAAAAATCCTGGTTTATTACAAAGGAAGAGGGCATATTTCTTGGGCAAATGCTAAGGCCTGTCGGCTCTTGCGGCCTTTACTGCCCGGGAGGACAGGGAGGCAGCACCCCTCTTGTATCAACTGTCCTGATGAATGCCATCCCTGCAAAAATAGCAGATGTAGAAAGGGTGGTTATGGCAACGCCGCCCTCAAGAGACCGCGGCATAAATCCCTACCTGATATGCGCTGCCCATATCGCGGATGTGGATGTGATATATAAGATGGGAAGCGCATGGGCAATAGGGGCGCTTGCCTATGGGACTGATACTGTCCTGCCTGTAGATGTCATTGTCGGCCCCGGCAATATATTCGTAGCCCTTGCAAAAAAACTTGTCTCAGGGATTGTGGGAATAGACATGATAGCAGGGCCAAGCGAGGTGCTCATAATCGCTGACAAGGAGGCAAATCCTGACCTTATCGCATCAGACCTCCTTGCTCAGGCAGAGCATGACCCAATGGCGCTATGTATCCTCACAACAACCCATCCGCCCCTTCTAAACGAGGTAAGGAACTCACTTAATGAGGCAATAGCCGCATTGCCAAGAAGGGAGATTGCCTCCTCTTCTCTAAACAAAAATGGGCTGATGGTCGTAACAGATTCCTTAGAGACGGCAGTGAGGCTTTCAAACATGATAGCCCCTGAGCACTTAGAGCTTATGACGCAATCACCCTTTTCACTCCTGCCGCTTGTAAAGAATGCAGGGGCAATATTTATGGGTGAATATACCCCAGAGAGCATAGGAGACTATATTGCCGGCCCAAACCATGTGCTTCCAACAATGGGAACAGCACGCTTTTCTTCCGCACTTGGCGTTGATACATTCTTAAAAAAGACGAGCATAATCTCTTATTCAAAGGATGCCCTATTAAGGGAAAAAGACCATATTGTAAGGCTTGCGCAGATAGAGGGGCTTGACGCCCATGCTATGGCTGTTGTAAAAAGGGAAGAAATCCTAAAAAAACAGGGGATAACCCAATGAAGATAGAGGACTATTCCTTTGGTAAGATAACAATAGATGGTAAGACCTTTACCTCAGATATAAAGATAGTAAACGGCAAGGTGCTGTCAAACTGGTGGAGAAAAGATGGCCACTTTTTAAGACGGTCTGATATAGATGACTTACTTAAAGAAAACCTGTCCCATCTTGTGATAGGACAGGGCGCCTATGGGGTTATGAAGATTGACCCAGCGCTTCTCACCTTCATTAAAGATAAGGGTATAATCCCATTCTGCTGTAAGACGCTGGAGGCAGTAAGGCATTTTAATCAACTGGCCTCAAACAACCCCCTTAATAAAATTGGCGGGGCGTTTCACTTGACTTGCTGAGTCTTTAGAGGTTGTAGAGGTTGTAGAAGGGGTAGAAGGGATAGAAGGGATAAAGGGGATAGAGGTTACGGAGCAAATTTTAGACACTTTCTTACAAGAAATCTCTCCACCCTTTACAACCTTTACTGTCTCTACAACATCTCCAACTTCTACCCCCTCTACCCCCTTTACAACCTCTACAGCCTCTCTACCCCCTCTACCCCCTTTACAACCTCTACAGCCTCCCTACCCCCTCTATCCCCTCTACAACCTCTACAAAACAGCCCCCTTTGCCCCGCTTGAAACCATCCTTGCATAACGGCTCAGATAGCCTGTTGTAATGCGAGGCTCAGGGCGCTTCCACTCACTCTTTCTCCTCTCAAGCTCATCATTGCTGACCTTTAGGTCAATGGTCTTCTCTAATATATTAATTGAGATTATGTCTCCTTCTTTTACAAATGCAATAGGCCCGCCTTCAGCAGCCTCAGGAGAGCAATGCCCTATAGCAGCGCCTTGAGTCCCGCCGCTGAACCTTCCATCAGTAATGAGGGCGACATCCTTGTCAAGCCCCATGCCTACAATCGCAGCGGTTGGAGACAACATCTCTGGCATACCAGGGCCTCCCTTTGGCCCTTCATACCTTATGATAATCACATCACCCTTTTTGATCTTGCCCCCGAGTATGGCAGCGTATGCCTCTTCTTCAGAATCAAATACCCTTGCAGGCCCTTCATGCGCAAGCATCTCTTCCGCCACTGCGCTCTGTTTTACAACCGCCCCCTCTGGCGCAAGAGAGCCGTATAATATGGCAATGCCCCCTTCTTTATGATAAGGGTCATTTACAGGTCTTATAACATCGTCTCTCAGTATCTCAGCGCCCTTTATGTTCTCGCCCACTGTCTTTCCGCTTACAGTAATTATATCAGTATTTATTACATCCTTACTGGTAAGCTCTTTCATAACCGCCTGAATACCGCCTGCAAGATGGAGGTCTTCAAGGCTATGAGGCCCTGCAGGGATAAGGTTACACAGATGCGGGGTCTTTTGGCTTATCTCATTAAAAAGATCAAGGGGTAGCTCAACCCCTGCTTCACTAGCTATTGCAGGCACATGAAGCACGGTATTTGTAGAGCATCCAAGGGCCATATCAACGGCTATTGCATTCTTAAATGCCTCAATAGTGCATATATCTCTCGGAGTTATACCGTCATCTACAAGCCCTACCGCCCTCTTTCCCGTCTCTTTTGCAAGGCGTATCCTTGCAGAACTTACGGCAGGGATTGTTCCGTTTCCGGGAAGCGACAGCCCTATTGCCTCAGAAAGGCAATTCATAGAATTGGCAGTAAACATCCCTGCGCACGAGCCACAGGTTGGACATGCCTCGTCTTCAAGGGAACATAATCCCTCTTCAGAAAGCCTATTTGCCCTAACTGCGCCTATCCCCTCAAATACAGAGATGAGGTTGACCTTTTTGCCCTGCCAGTTTCCAGTAAGCATCGGCCCGCCTGTAACAACGATTGCGGGGATATTGAGACGCAGTATGGCCATTATCATGCCAGGGGTTATCTTATCACAGCTTGGCACAACGACTAATCCGTCAAATGGGTGGGCATGAGCCATTAACTCAACGCTGTCTGCAATCAACTCCCGTGAGGCAAGGGAATAGCGCATTCCAAGGTGATTCATGGCAATGCCGTCACATACCCCTATTGATCCGAATTCCACAGGAGTGCCACCTGCCATACGCACCCCTGCCTTTACCGCCTCAACAACCTGCCTTAAATGAACATGACCGGGGATTATTTCATTGAATGAATTGGCAATGCCTATTATAGGACGCATTATCTCATCATCCGTATAACCGCATGCCTTTAAAAGTGACCTATGAGGCGCCCTCTCTACGCCCTTTTTCATTATATCACTTCTCATTTCACTATCTCCTTAATATTCTTTAATTTTTATATTAATACAATAATAACCTGATATAAGCAACATAGAGGAGCAAAAAAATTGCCCCCTCTATCCTGTTTATCTTCTTCCCGTTTAACACCAGAAGCCCTAAAAGGATAGTAGTAATAATCAGCATGGGTATATCCCTTTTAAAACTTACAGCAGGGACAGGTATAGGCAGTATAAACGAGGCTATGCCTAATACAATACACAGATTTGCGATATTGCTTCCTATGACATTTCCCATGATTATATTCCCTTCACCACGCCTTGAGGCTGAAACTGTAGTGGCGATTTCAGGAAGAGATGTCCCAAGAGCAGTTATCGTAAGCCCGATAAAGAGCTCTGGCACGCCTATTAGCCTTCCTAATTGCAATGCGCCCTTTAAAAATATGTTTGAACCATATATAAGCGCTAACAAGCCTATAATTATCAAAAAGATAGAGATAAAAATAGCCATCAGATCGTAATCACCATTTTTAACAGGCTTTTTTGTCTCTTCCTGTTCATTTTGCTTAATATATTTATCTGCCTTTGTCTTATACATATATACAAGATATGCTATAAATAAAAAAATGACTATTGCCCCATACCATAAATTAATAGAGCCAATAAAACCGCAATAATATATAATCAGTGAAATTATAAAGAGAAAAGGAAGGTCTCTTTTAATAATATAACGATTTGACGAAAAAGGTCTTATAAGCGCACCAATACCTGTAATTAAAAGCGTATTTGCAATATTACTGCCCAATACATTCCCAAGTGCGACATTTAAGCTTCCCTTGAATGATGCTATAAGGCTTACAGCCAATTCAGGCGCAGATGTCCCGAAGGCAACTATAGTAAGCCCGACAACCAATGGGCTTATGGCAAATATCCTTGAGAGCCTGAGACTCCCTTCTATAAGCCCTTCAGCTCCTATAGAGAGCAATAAGAGACCAACTGTAAGTAAAAATAAGGGGAATAAATAAACCATAAGGCATTAATAATACCCCATTGGCCATTTTTTTAAATAAGCAATCAATGAAAACTATTTTCAATTATCCAATATCCTGTAACAAGGGCTGTACTTATCCAAATCTTTCGTTCTTCCAAACGACCATATTATTTATCTGTTTGCCCTATAATCAATATTTCATGTTGAAGGATAGGTGAAAGAAGATTATGACTTTTTTATAATTAAACTTAGCTAACCCCTTATTTGTTCGTTTAAAATTCATTTTTATCCCCTTTTGCCGTGCAGGATTTAGAATTTAGGTTATAAATTTAGTCAGCCTTATACATATTTCAAACAGCCCCCATAATGGGAGAAACAGCAGTAGCTGTGAAAATATATCCGTGGGGATTAAAAAGGCGCTCAGGGCATATATGCCTATTAGAAAATATTTTCTCTTTTCCCTTAAGGCATTGGCAGAGATTATGCCTCCTTCAATTGCAAGGGCTATTGTAAATGGAACTTCAAATATAAGGCCTGAAAAGAATACAAACTTTATGGCAATGCTTACATAAGGGCCTATCCTTGGCATAGGCATAAGACCGTAGGCGGCATAGCCAAGAGAGAATGTAAGGAGCGCTGGAAAGACTATAAAAAAACCAAATAGCCCCCCTGATACAAACAGTAAGAGACCAAGGATTATTATGCGTCTAAGAAACTGTCTTTCATGCCTGTAAAGGCCGGGCGCTACAAATGCCCACGCTTGATAGATAAGGTATGGCGTTGTAAGGAGGATTGATGCCCAGAAAGATACACGAAGGTGAGCAAAAAAGCCCTCAGTGAGTGCGGTATAGACAAGAGGTGTTGTTTCCTGTCCACTGGAGTTGTTAATAACATTTTGTAATGGGATTATGACCACATCCAATATGTATTGAGAAAATGCATAGGTGACAATGAAAAAGGACAAAAAGGCAATAATGACCTTTAACAGACGAGAGCGTAGCTCTATGATGTGTCCTCTAAATGGCTCTATGTTGAGGTTTTCAATTATCTTTAGGGGGTGAAGCCTCACCTTGGCCATTCTCCGTCTCTTCTGTAATATTTATGCTATCTTTCCTTTGAGCATTTTTACTATCTATATCATTGTCCTCTTCGTTTGTATTTTTTATGTCTTCTGTGCTCTCCATTTTTCTTCTTTTATTAGAAGATGCCTCTTTCCAGCCTGTATTATTGTCTATAGCATCTGTAATATGGCCTATCTTTTTAAGCTCATCTAATTTGAGTTGATCCATTATCTTCAGGTCTTTTAGGTCATCAACATCAAAATCTTTTTTAATCTCTGATTGAAACTCTGACTGAAATTCTGAGGCAGTGCGCCTTAAGTCGCCTATAAATGA
>JALWQB010000030.1 GCA_026994795.1 Deltaproteobacteria bacterium | reverse complement strand
GAAATTCTTGATAAGACCCAGTATGACCAGATTGTCTCATTTAGTAACGATTTTATTGCCTCAAACAAATCACTCTTTAAAGAGCGCATAAATGAAGGGCGCATAAGGGAAGGACATGGAGACCTTTATTCCGCCAATATATGTTTTGACGGCCTTAGTGATGCGCACTGTTTTGACTGCATAGAGTTTAACAAGCGTTTTCGCTGCGGCGATATTGCGGCAGATGTGGCGTTTTTGCTAATGGACCTTGACTTTCATGGGCTTATTGCCTTTGGCAACCTGTTTATAAGCCAGTTTTCAGCCGCCGTCTCTGACCCATCTATCCATAAGCTAATAGACTTTTATAAATGTTACAGGGCATTTGTAAGGGCGAAAATAGGCTGTTTTATGGCGTCCGACCCTGGGATAGATAGCGCTACAAGGGCATCTTCCCGACAAGATGCAATAGATTATCTTGCGCTTGCCAACAGATATGCGGGCGGATTTAAAGGGGAAAAACCTGTCGTCCTTTGCGTTACGGGCTTTTCTGGCACAGGAAAATCTAACCTGTCAAGACGCATTGCAGAGCATTTTGGAATAAGGAGCTATAACTCTGATGTCATAAGGAAATCCGTCATATTGGGCATACCACCTGATGAAAGCCATATAGAGCCTTTTGGACAGGGGATATACAGTAGAGACATATCTAAGCGCACTTATTCCTCTCTCCTGAGACATGCGGCAAGGGAGGCAATGCTTGGAAGGAGCGTGTGCGTTGATGCAACCTATATCTCATCTGAAGAGAGAAAGAGGCTTATAGGGCTTGAGGGGCTTATGCCATGCAAGGTGGTATTTATAAATTGCGTTATTGACGATAACGCCATTAAAGAGAGGCTCTTGAGAAGAGAAAAGAAAAAGGGCGTCTCTGATGGAAGATATGACATCTTTTTAAAACAAAAAGAGAATTTTTCGCCTTTTACTGAAGAAGAAAAAAAGAGGCTTATCACCATTGATACGTCTCAGGCAAAAGAGGTTACCTTTAAAAGGGCATTATCACAGCTTCTGCCCATTATGGGGGGTTGTTTTTAACTGCTATCCCACATAACTATAAAGAAAGGAGTATTGTTATGGAGTGTCAAAAGGAAAAAAATCTTGAAAGGTGTGCATGCACCTATGACCCATGTCCGAGGAAGGGGATTTGTTGCGAGTGCATAAAATATCACCTAAAGTCAAGACAGCTTCCGGGGTGTTGTTTCTCAAAATCTGCAGAGGCGACCTATGACAGGAGCTTTGAGCACTTTGCAAGGCTTGTGCAGGCAGGTGAGATATAAGTTATGGCATGACTGCCTGATATACCAATCTAATGGATCGTTTCCTAAAGAGCATATCATTTTTATGGTAATGACTTTAACTCAATATTTCTATTTAAAAACGGATGAGTAGGGGCACGTTGCAACGTGCCCCTACCTGCTGAAAATTTTAGTTCCGGTCGATAGAAATACTGTTTAGGAATCGATCCACTAAATAATTGCAGGAGTTAGGTTATATACCATAACAGATGATAGGCTATATAGAGGGAACGGTGCTTGAAAAGGGGGCGGAGACGCTTGTTGTAAACTGTAACGGCATTGGCTATGAGCTTAGCCTCTCAACCGCTGATTTTTCCAAACTGCCCCCTATTGGTGAAAAGGTGCGCCTTTATGCCCACCTTATCTGGAAAGATGATTTAATTACCCTGTATGGATTTTTAAGCCGTGAAGACAGAGATATGTTCAGGATGCTGATACAGGTGTCTGGTATTGGCCCAAGGCTTGCCATAAGCTGTCTGTCCGTATTGAATTGCAGGGAGCTTTTAAAGGCAATTAGCTGCTCTGATACTGACAGGCTCAAGTCAATTAGCGGCATAGGAAAAAAGACAGCAGAGCGCATCTGCCTTGAGTTAAAGGACAAGGCAAAGGGTATCCTTGATTCTTATGAAGACAAAGAGGGATATTCTCCCTCATCAGCCATCCTGAATGCAAGAGTGGAGACACAGTGGAATGAGGCGTATATGGCGTTGATTAACCTTGGGTATAGAGAGGCTGACATAAAGGGGCTTTTAAAGGGCATAAGGGAGAGGCTCAAATCAGATGCCATAACAACAGAGGCT
>JALWQB010000029.1 GCA_026994795.1 Deltaproteobacteria bacterium | reverse complement strand
GAACATCTGCGATTAGCTCCCTTATCCTCAAAGGCGCAGTCCAGCGACTGCTGCCGTTATAAAGCACCAGCGGAAATACAGGAGGCAACTTATCCCGGCCCTTTATCTCCTTGCTTGCTATAAGGTCCTGATATAAAAGACCTACATAGGTAATAAGCCTTACCGCCATGTATCTATCCACTGTGGACTGAAACTCTATGAGAAGATAGACATAAAGCCAGTTATCCTTAAACCTCACACGCCATATAATATCGTCTTCCCTGTCCCGTAAGTCATCGCTTACATAACTGTCGCTTACTACCTCAAGAGTTGAAAAATCAAGGTCTTGCACCCACTCACCCTCAATAAACCCATTAAAAAGGTCTCTTACAAGCTCAGGATGCTTGAATAATTTCTTGTAACTCTGATCATGACTCGTCATTAGAAGTTAAATTAATAACCATTTGAAATTTTTGCAACTACATATAAGCAACACTGTTGTCAACAAATAAATTGTCCGTTTTTAGCATATCTTTTTTAGGGAATTTATCCCACCTGAGCCATTAAAATTATTAGAGCTCAAGCGAAGTAGCTTTGCAATATGCCGTCATAGCGAAACTACGCGCAAGAGCTACATCTTTTTAGGAAACCCTCGCTTCCCCCTTGGGTGACGGGAGGGGGGAATGAGCCGTGATAGTTGCACCGGGCCAAGCGGACCAAAGGCAGGCTACTTGCTTGCCCTTGACAGCCCGAAGGGGGCGATCGGAGCGAGCCATATATGCTTTCATGGCAGGATTAGTTACCCACAAATTCCTTTGAAGAGCCATAATTTATTGATGATGTTGAATAAAATAAAAAATTGACAAAATTGTTGATTATCATATGCGGAAAATAAACATTTTTGTAATAATACAAAAAATAAGAGGGTTTTCTCAATGTAACTATCTATTTTTACAATTAAAAAAATATGGCACAGATTCTGCTTTATTGTTTTGAAAACAAAAAAGGAGGTTTTTTATGGAAAGCATAATTAAAAAAGGAGAGGTATTATTTTTTATTATCTTGGCGTCTGTTGTAATGGCTGTATCTTCGGGGCAGCCTGTTAGGGCAGAAAGCGAGCGAGATATCTCAGCAGATGCGTCTATGGCAGTTATAAGCCAGTATATATGGCGTGGATATGAGCAGTCTCGCGATAGCATAATTATACAGCCCTCTATTACCTTTGGATATAATGGATTTTCAGCAAATATATGGCAGAGCATAGATACTGACCCGTGGTCAGATACGGAAAATCTTTATGAGACAGATTTTACGCTTTCTTATGATACTGAAATCAAGGGAGTTTCAGTTGGGGCTGGGTGGATATGGTATGCGCTTCCAGACGCTGTCTATGATAGTCAGGAGTTTTATGTAACAGCTCAGTTTGACCTGTTTTTAGAGCCTACTATTACAATTTACAGGGAGTTTTATCATGCCCCAAGCACTTATATTACAGTTGGCCTTTCTCATGCCATAGATATTGCTATTGGCAGGATTAACTCAAGCCTTAATCTTGGCATACAGGGAAGCTACCTGATCTCAAACGATGAAGGTTCATATGCTGACCCTAATGACATAGAGGATGAGTATAATAACTTCCATGATGGGTTAATCTCTGCTGAACTATCTATTCCTGTAAACGCGCATATTACCTTAACGCCGTCTATCTACTGGTCATTTCCGCTTTGCGATGATGCGGCAGACGATATGAAGGGCTGGGCAAAAGATAATTTAAACCATAAGGGAAAAGACAATTTTATCTATGGAGGCGTTAATATAGGATTTAAATTTTAGCAAGCTGATCTTTTTAGGGCGATATATGTCAATAATAACAGAAAAATATAAAGGAGGAATATGTTAAAATGAATGCTGCGGACACTACTTTTATGATGATAGCGTCAGCCCTTGTAATGTTTATGACCCCGGGGCTTGCCCTATTTTATGGCGGGCTTGTAAGGTCTAAGAATGTATTGGGTACAGTGATGCACAGCTTTGCCTGCCTTGGCATCGTATCGCTTCTATGGGTAATATATGGTTATTCCCTCTCATTTGGTCCGGATATAGGCGGCCTCATTGGCGGGCTTGACAGTGTCTTTTTAAAAGGGATTGGCCTTGAGCCTGGCCCAT
>JALWQB010000028.1 GCA_026994795.1 Deltaproteobacteria bacterium | reverse complement strand
TCAACATACTTTAAATACTTAGCCTTCTCTTTAAGGGATGTCTCCATCTCATCTATCTTGGCGCCAACCGTTCTTGTAACCCTGTTGGCGAATGCAGCGCAAAACTGCAAAAAATCGCCAAAGTCATTTACCTCCTCAAAATCCTCTCTAAGACTCTCTTCCATCTCACGAACCAAGAGATAGCCATTAATCTCTACCTCCGCCCTTAACACATGCTCATCAGGCGTCAGGATTATCATCCTCAAGTCTTTTATGTCCTCAACAAGAGGGAGTTCCTCAATGATGCCCCTCACCTCCTGCTGAAGCTCATCAGGGCTTGCCTTTTCGCTAAGATATAAGAGGTTTTCTCTTATAAGGGCTATTGCAATTACGGCAAGTATAATCCCTACTACTATTGAGCCATAGGAATCCCAGTATATATTATGGGTATATTCCGTGAAAAATATGGCTAATGAGGCAACAATGACACCCAGCACTGCTGCGCTATCTTCAAGCAGCACTGCAAGGTTGGCGGTGTCAGCCTCCTTTCTGTCAAGCCATGCTATTATTAATGTAGTTGACTCTATAATAAAAGAGATTGAGAGGACAATGACTGTCCATTTGTTTATCTCAGCAGGTCTTGGGTGCAAAAGCCCATCTATCCCATGATAGACAGTAACCCCAGCCCCCACAAAAAAGATACCGCAGGCAGATATAAGCCCCCATACAAATCTCTCCTGGCCCCGTCCAAATGGAAAATCCTTTGAAGGCCCGATCTTGCTCCTCTTAAGGCCAATCCATAGGAGCGCCTGATTAGCTGTATCTGCAAGGGAATGAACTGCCTCTGCAAACATAGCTGCGCTTCCGCCATAAAATGCCACTATAAACTTTATAAGACAGACAAAAGAATTCCCTAATATAGCGAGTTTTACAGCCCTCATCGTAAATTAATTCCCCCTATACTCTCCTTTATTCTTCATTTAAGTTCTTTTTACCTTCCCATCACCGTCTTCTTCTCTCTTTTATAACCCCATCACCTATTTTTTGTGCGAAAACGGCGCATTTGCCGCCCTGCCCTTTTGGCTTGCCTCTATCATATTTTTTAACATCTTCATCTCCATACCTTCAGGCCAAAAGGTTACTGTAATATCTCTTGTAATATCAGGCAAAAAACGTCTCCTCCTCTTTATCGTCAATGTCGCATTATCTCCTTCCCTTTTAAAGGCAAGATTTAGCTTAAGGTCATATATGTCTGAGACCCTCTCGCCATCTATAGCAATGATTTCATCATTTACCCTTAACCCAGCCCTATCAGTAGGGCTTGCCTCCATAACCCTTTTAATAATAAGCCCCTTGTTAGGGCCGCTGTCCCCTAAATATACCCCGAGCCTTGCGGTAAACGGCGGTGAGACATCAGGCGGGAACAAGAAATAGTCTCCCATCCTTGGGTCAGCCGCCTCATCAGTATTTAATAAAATTGCCGTATTCAATCTGCCGCTACTCCTCCTCCTTACCCTGTCTGGGATGCCATATCCAAAACTTAAGTGCCCATTTCCTGCTAAAACCACCATAATTTGCCTATTCTGTCTATTAAAAGCCTTATAAGCATTGTAATCCCCTGTCGCCTCCTCACGTCCCATTACAGTATCTTCACCGATAATATAATTTACAATAGTCTCCGCCATGGTCTCATCCCATATTATCTGCGCCTGATAAAAACACTCAAAATTACCGCTGATCTTATCCCCAGCCCTGTTCCTGTGAGCCTTGAATATCTCCTTAAGCTGTCTTTTATATGATAGGTTCCCAAGGTCCAGCTCCTCTGGTATCAGCCTTCTCTCATCATCCGTAAGGGCATCAATACATGAACGGGCAACCTTAGAGGTTATCTCCTTTGGAGCGTTAAGCGCCCTTATTGATATCCCATTTGCCTTACAAAACCGTATTATTGGCCTATAAAGGCCATAATCATAACCCCAACGCCTGAAATATTCAGTTTTTCTCAACATTTCCTTTTCTGTTATTCTGTTTGCCAGAAAATCATCAATTACGGGCTGAAACTGCCTTTGAAACATCTCCATTCCAACAGAAAATCTGATCCCCCTCTCATATAATGTCCTTATCACCTCAAGCTGGCTGATATGGTGTGAAAACCTGTCATGCTGCTCACCAACAAATATAACATCAACGCCGAATACACCCTCGCCAGCGCTATCAACGCCTGCCTCCTGCAAGCCGCTTCTTGTCGCCCGCCTTTCTGCGAGTTCATCAATAATCCTGTCAATGCCATAGAGGTCTTTTGAAGAAACTCCCCAAATAGGTCTTGAAAACACTGCCTTAATACCTTGCTCCGCATCTATCTTCTCTTTCTCCGTCACCCTCTCTGCCGTCCTGTCAAACCTTAAAAAGGCATATCTGCCATAATGAGAGGCCTTAAGCAGAATACGATATACCAGATTATCATCAGAAGCGCTTAAAAAACCAAATACTTCATCATTATTAAATGGATTATCTACAATAAGTAAAAATGGCATACCGGAACCATTGGATGCCTTCTTTCTTATCATGTCTCTCATCTTGTTAATCTCACTTATCTTTCCATGAGAGATGGCGATTTCATATAGCCTCTGAGGCGCTTTATTTACAAAAAGTATGCTTGAACCCTTTATCTTCTCATAAGAGATGCTGTTTTCATCCAAGGGGATTAATGAGCTAATTTTCTTATCTTTCTCATCAGTTGCGGCGCCATTCCAATAAATATATCCATTTCTTGCCCCAATAAGCCTTGAGATTGCGGGAGGGAATTCCCCTTTATGAAGCCTTCTCATAATGTCAAACTCAGGGTCAAGCGCTACCCATGATGGGCGGGCGGCGGTCCTCACTGTAACAAGGGTGCGTCTATGAGAGATCTTCTCAACAGTCTCAATACGAGATGAGGGCGTCTTTACCATCGCCTTTACATAAAGCCCCCTATAAGGGGTCTCCGTATGCTGGACAATAAAAAACTTTACTATGTAATCTCCATCTGAGCCCTGTTTAAAAGAGGCATCCTCAATGGAGAGGTCAGGTACATCAGAACGTGTCAGCCATTCATTAAAAAACTCTGTAAGGTCTTGTCCTGAGACCCTCTCAAATGAGCCCCTTATGTCATCCCATCCTGCATCAGCAAACAAAAATGCGTCTATAAATTCCCCAAGCCCCTTATAAAATACCTCATCGCCAAGCCTCTTTCTCAACATATGAAAAAGCATCATTGCCTTTCCATAGCCTATTGCCTTTGACGGCCTGTCATGCCTGCAGCTAAAATCCCTTAATGCAAAGGCATTGCCCTTATTAACGTAACTTTGATAATCTATAAGGGTATCATGCCGATATGATGCGCCCTTGCCTGCCTTTTCCTTAAAGAGATGGTCCGCCGCATAGGTTGTAATGCCCTCACACCAATTACCAGTATCTCCCTTTACATATACGCCATTTCCAAACCATGAATGAGCTATCTCATGCCCTAATGACTGCTCTGCTACAAATGGATATGATATAATTTGCCTGCCTATGAGCGTCATTGAGGCAAGCCCAACGCCTGTCGGCCTTGCATTTTCCACAATTGAAAAACGCCTGAATGGATAGCGCCGGCCAAGCCTCTTGGATAACATCCCTATAAAATCCGCTGCCCTCTCTATGTAACGCATCGCAAGCGAATCATGCCCCTTAAAGACATAAGCGCTTATGGATACGCCATTATTAAATGTCTCCTTTAAAACATAATCGCCTATTATAAGGCTTATACCCCTTCTTAAGTATGGAAAATTAAAAATAAACTTTCTAATTTTACCTGCATTGCCATAGGGCTTTTCCCCGTGATCCTTGTCTATAACAACCACCTCGTCAGCCTCGGATATTGCCTTAAACATGGAGGGAACAGTTACTTCAAGGCGATAATATGAAAGGGCATGAGGGACAGGCAGCCAATCTCCCATAAGGGCAATATTATCATAAGGGTCAGCTAATTTACTAACTTTTCTATCAATTTTATATAGATAGCCTTCCCTGCATCGCTCCTCGTCAATAACCTCTTTTCTGCCGTCTATCCAGATAGGCAAAGGCCCTTTAATATCCCCATTACAGACAATCCTTTCAGCGCCATAGAGCCTCCCAGTCTTTGCGTCATAATTGAGCTCAATAAATACATCCGGATGGGCATTTAGCTCCTCTTTCACCCCTCCCTTATGTTTAGTATGCCTATCTTTAAATTTTCCGTTAAAATCCCTATCAGTCACCCCATAAGCTGGCGTATCCATGCCCAAAAACACTATAGGAATAGCTATGATAGCTATTGAGATAACTATATTAATCAATAAAAGATATTTTAGGCCTAAAGATGCGTGATACATTTATCCCTCCTTTTTGCATTTGTAATGCATATTACAGATTGTAACATGCCTGAACTGAATGCCGTCAACAACATCAAAATACGGCATAATAAAATACGCCTGCTAAAATAACGCTTATAACCCTCAATGCCTGCCCGGTAAACAATAGCTTCAGGCCAAGAGATGGCGAAAATATGCCAAGATAACGCGGCAGTTGGTGTCTTATCGCCCTGAATGGCGTGGCTATGACGTTTCCCATTAAAAGGGCAAAAATGGTCTCGTTTACAGTAAGGATACCAGAATTTAACATAGCTCCTGCCGCCGCTGCCCCGGCGGTAAACTCAGCCGCTATGCTGAATATGACTACTGAAAGCCCCTCTACCGGAAAGGCAGAAGAATATAAAAGACCCTTAACAACCCCTTGAAGCCAGTCAAAAAGCCCTGCGGTTTGAAGTGCGATTACGCCAAGATATATCGGGATCGTATAAGAGATTATACGGGTAAAACGAAGGGATATATGCCTTTTAATAATAGATAACACAAGGGCCTTTCTATCTTTAAAACTGTAAGTTGAGGGCATTTGGCCATCAGAAAGACCATTTTTTGTCCCTGTTGGCCCAATTTGGTGGACAGTGTCCCTGAGCGGCATAAAAAGCCTTCCACATCCTATCACAAAAAATGTCCTCAAAAGGGCGGCTACAAATGTGATGCCAAGATAGATTGCGCCAGCTCTGCCTACCAACGGGATTATTATAGCAACTGTAGTTGGAAGATGCAAAAAATAGCTTGGAAGCCCTGTATTTAAAAGATTAGAGAGGAAAAGCTCTTGTGAAGAAATTTTTCCATCCTTATAAGCGGCAAACAACATGGTATTGGCTGCAACACCTGATAAAAAGCCTGTTGTAAATGCTACTGCAACAGGGTCGCTAAAACCGCCAATGCGCATAATTGGCCTGACATAACGGGCAAGGACGCTACTCCACCCCATGCCCTCTATAACGCCGCAAAGGCTCAAGGTTATAAATATTATGAATAAGAGCCTTAAAATGGGGAAAAGACCCCTGTTTAAAAGATATAAAGCTGTAACGCCCTGAAATAAGAGAAAGACTATAATGAATACAGAAATCAAAAAAGAAAAAAGAAAATACCTCCTAAACCCTGACCTGCGCGCATTATGGAACTGACCTCCCTTACGTCCTCTTGAATTCATCTGCTGTTTTATAAAAAATTAATGAGAATTTGATGGTAATTTAACGTAATAATGCTAATATTATTATAGCTATCATAAATAACAAATATCATCCTATAAATTCAGTTTTTTAAATATATTTTCTGGAATATGTCTAATTATGCACATAATAAGCCTCCATATCCCCTTAGTGTAAATAATATTTTTCTTCTTTTTCATTGCCGTTATTATATCTTTTGCCGCGTCTTGAGGGGTGGCGGTAAGGAGTGGGGGAAGGTCTAAGTGGGCGGTCATCTTTGTCGCGACAAAGCCAGGGAGCACGGTTATGACATGGACATTCTTTTCGTAAAGCCTGTTTCTAAGGCCGCTTAAATATGCGCTCATGCCTGCCTTTGCTGCCCCATATATATAATTTGCCTTCCTGCCCCTTACGCCAGCGACAGAGCTTATGCCAACAATCATCCCCTCTCCCTTTTTGCCGAAATAATCAGCTACAATCTCCAGTATTGATACTGCGCCAGCAAAATTTACATCAATAACCCTCCTTGCCTCCTCAAAAGATGCCTGTGCCCTTATCTGGTCTCCAAGGTATCCAAATGCCGCAATAACGCAGTCAGGTCTTGGAGAAAGGCCATCAAAAAACGAGGCATGTGTTGAAAAATCCAGGGCATCAAACAGATGGACCTGCACCTTTTCAACAGAGATGCCCTTTATCCTCATATCCTCAACCCTCTTTTTTAAGACATTAGTATTCTTTGAGGCAAGATGAAGACAGGAGAGCCCTTCCGCCTCCTCCCTTAAAAGAGACCCTGCTATAGCCATTGCAATATCAGAATTCGCCCCAAGGATTAATATATTCTTAAACATCCTATAAGCTCCTATTTATAACTCAACTAAATCCCGCACAGCTAAAAAAGACAAAAATAAATTTAAAAAATACTTATAGCGCCTACACACTATAGGGTTCACAAATTTATTTAATATATCAACAAAATGTTGTTGTGGATGACAGATAAAAAGTTCGCTTTGTTTTTCATGCCACTCTAACATTTTTTCATATGGAGTCAATCCACCAAGTACCCTTTGAGGTATAGTGGTAACAGTTTCTTTTTCCATTAAATCAAAGCTCAGAGGTTACAAAACTGCCTAATTTGAAATATAGTTAGGTCTGGTTATGTCATCTTTCAGTGTCTTAAAGCGCACATCTCCTCTCATATATTAAACATTCATGTCAATTATCTATTGACACCCCGTCTGATGAAAGATAAATAATTTGAGAGCGCCAATTTCGCACAATCGAATAGCGGCATTTTTTGTATGGGGTTAGCTACTTATATATGTGCGATTTGGCCATGTTTATAATACACCTAAATCCTGCAGCAATAAGTGAATTTTACAGACAAGTTTAATGTTAGCTAACCCCTTATTTATTCGTTTAAAATTCATTTTTGTCCCCTTTTGCCGTGCAGGATTTAGGATACATTTTTATTTTCAGAAACCATCAATTGATGGAAAAGGTGGAGTGTGGCCGAAGCTCACTTTTATTTTTCACGGGAACAATTTAAGTCTGGATTTGTGGCCATTATTGGCGCTCCTAATGTGGGTAAGTCCACCCTTTTAAACCAGATACTTGGCGAGAAGGTTGCTATTGTAACGCCAAAGCCCCAGACTACGCGAAAACAGATAAGGGGCATACTCTCAGGAGAAAATTTTCAGATTGTTTTCATTGATACCCCAGGAATACATGAGTCAAAGAGGCTATTAAATAAGATGCTCGTCAAATGGGCGACTTCAATCCTCCATGATGTTGATATTATATTATTTTTAGTAGATATTACAAGGCGCGACAGGGCAGAGGAAATCGGCATACTTGACCTTTTAAGGCAGTTGAAAAGGCCAGTGATACTGGCGATAAATAAGATTGACAAGGTAGCGAAAGAATCTCTTTTACCCATAATCGCCTCAATAAAGGATGACTATCCATTTGAGGCTATTATACCTATTTCTGCAAGATATAATGATGGCATAAACAGGGTTCTTGATGAAATATTGAGAATTTTACCTTATGGCCCAAAATTTTATGATGACATAAAGACTGACCAGTTAAATGAGACCCTTATATCAGAGATTATAAGGGAAAAGATATTTTTGCTTGCAAAACAGGAAATACCTTATTCAACTGCTGTTGAGGTAGAGCGTATAGAGGAAATGGGCATGGCTGAGGGAAAAGGCCATGATAACAAGGGTGATAAGCACGCCAGTAATGATAATAATGTGATAAAGATTTTTGCTGTCATATATGTGGAAAGGCCAAGCCAAAAGAGGATAATTATTGGAAAAGACGGAAAATTTATAAAAAAGGTCGGTAAGATGGCCCGTGAAGAGATTGAGGCGCTGTTCGGAAAAAAGGTCTATCTTGACCTGTGGGTGAAGGTCTTGAAGGATTGGTCGCGTGACATAAAAAGCCTAAAACGTCTCGGTCTATCTTGCGATTAATGTGTCATAAATGTCTCAATGCATAGATAAAGCCCTCCCCTATCTTTATTCTTCATCTCTCATTTAATAGTATTTTACCCTTATATTAAAGCATGTTAGCTAACCTCATAAATATTTTATAAAAAGGCTTATATGCTTTGGTATATCAATTGCTAAGGTTTCTATGTATGTAATGGCTTGATTACCCCTTAACTTAAGGGCTTATCTTAGAAATATAAAGAGAAAGGCGTATTATAAGGTGACATCTTCATTTCAGCATACATTAAAGAGGTCTGTTCGTTTTGCTGGCATAGGTCTTCATACTGGAAAGGCTGTAACCATGACAATAAGGCCCGCTCCTGTAGATTTTGGCATATGTTTTAAGAGGGTGGATACAAATTGTAGGGAGATAAATCCTGTTTTTATACCAGCAACCTATCAAAATGTATGCTCTACCGCCTTTTGCACCTCTATAGGGACAGCCTGTAATGCGGTTCAAAAAGATACAGGTTTAGATGACAGTAACCTTATAACTGTCTCAACCATAGAACATCTTATGGCGGCGTTTTGGGGCATTTCAATAGATAATGCCTTGGTAGAGATAGACGGCCCTGAGGTGCCGTCAATGGACGGAAGCGCTGCCCCGTTCTACGCTATCATGAAAAGGGCAGGGGTGATTGAGCAGGATAGGCCAAGAAGGTATATAAGGTTAAAGACCCCTGTTA
>JALWQB010000027.1 GCA_026994795.1 Deltaproteobacteria bacterium | reverse complement strand
CAAGTTTTGCGCTTATCGGCACGCGAGGGGCAGCCTTTCTATCCTGTCTTGCATAACCATAATAAGGGATAACAGCGGTTATCCTCCTTGCTGACGCCCTTCTCAAGGCGTCTATCATTATAAGCAGTTCCATAAGATTATGATTTACAGGCGGACATGTGGACTGTATCACAAATACATCAGCGCCCCTTACATTCTCTCCTATTTCAACAAACACCTCTCCGTCACTGAACCTCTTTACAGATGCCCTACCCATTGGAAGCCCAAGATAATCACATATCTTGAAAGAAAGCTCAGGATTTGCATTGCCTGTAAATATCTTTATCTTATTAATGGGCATAGTATTTTCACCCCTCAGACAAAAAAATTGGCTGGGGCGGGAGGATTCGAACCTCCGCGTGCGGGTTCCAAAGACCCGTGTCTTACCGCTTGACGACGCCCCAACCGTAATTATAATCGCTAAATTTTCCTCAAAATATATGGCTAATATATCTTTACGGACAGTCTCTTTGGCCTGACCCTATAACCCCTTTACCATCTCATATCTTGGAAGATTGCCTCCCATTGTCTTCTTTAATATCTCTATCCCCTTTTGAGCAGCATCAGCGTTTTCAAATACGCCAAATACTGCGCTCCCGCTCCCTGTCATAAGAGAAATAATCGCCCCGCTGTCTATTAACGCCTTTTTACAGTCTCTTATCTCAGGATACCTCTCAATTACTGAAAGCTCTAAGTCATTGACCCAGCCTCTTACCTCATCTATTACGTCCGCCACAAAACTAATTTCATCTTTTCCGTTTGTCAATATGCAATGACAGCCAGATGTAAAATCCCCCAAATTGCGCAGATCATCATATCTACTATATGCCCACTTAGTATCAATATGGATATCGGGCATAAGCAAGATATATATATAGTCTTTAAGAAAGACCTTTCTTAAATCATCCCCTATACTTAACCCAAGCGCAGCATTATAAGGAGAGCAAAAAAAGGGGCAATCTGCTCCAAGCTCCCTTGAAAGCCTCAAAATCGCATCCTGACTTAATGGATGGCCAAAAACGGAATTAAGCCCTGTCAATACAGAAGAGGCATTAGAGCTCCCCCCGCCAAGGCCAGCGCCGGATGGTATGCGCTTAAAAAGCGTTATATACAGCTTAAACCTGATGCCCGCCTCCTTCATAAACATTGACGCCGCCTTAAAGGCAAGATTTCTTTCATCTTGGGGGACATTACTGTCTCCCTTGACAGAAATGGTTATATCCTGCTGGGTTATGGAATTGGGATATATCAGAAGGCGTATCCTGTCATATAGGGATACCTTTCTGAATAATGTAACAATAGTATGATAGCCGTCTGAAAGACGCCCCGTAATCCTTAAAAAACAGTTTATCTTTGCAGGAGACTTGAGGCATAAGACAATATCTTTCATAAAAAGAGCCTCAGTAAGAGCTTACCCCTTCTCCGATGCCCTTACATACCTAATCTTTAAGTCATATAATATATGTCCCAGTATCTCTTCTTCCTCTCTTGTAAGGTTGCCTTTTGTCTTTTCTCTAAGCATCTCAAGGGTATCTATGGTATGCCTTGCACAGGCAAGGTCCTTTTTGATCTCTCCTGATAAAGGCTCAGGTATATCTCCAAGGCAGACAAGGCATGATGTATTTAATGACATAATAAAAGTAGAAAAACTGACCTCTGGAAGAACGGCCTGCTTATCAGTAGTCATAAAAAAACCTCCTATAATGCAATATGTTCCTTCAATAGTATTGGAAAATAATCTATCTATTCATACTTGCAAGGAAATCTGCATTGTTTTCTGTCCCGTCCATCTTATCGAGTAAAAATTCCATGCTGTCAATAGGATTTAGGGGAGAGAGGAGCTTTCTCAATATCCACACCCTGTTGAGCACCTCCTTAGGGAGCAGGAGGTCTTCCTTTCTCGTCCCTGACTTATTGATGTCAATAGATGGGAATATGCGTTTTTCCGTAAGCTTCCTGTCAAGGTGTATCTCCATGTTTCCAGTGCCCTTAAACTCCTCAAATATGACCTCATCCATCCTGCTGCCTGTATCAATGAGCGCAGTTGCTATTATGGTAAGGCTGCCGCCCTCCTCAATATTCCGTGCAGCGCCAAAGAACCTCTTTGGCCTGTGAAGGGCATTTGAGTCAACGCCTCCTGACAATATCTTGCCGCTCGGCGGCGCTACTGTATTATAGGCTCTGGCAAGCCTTGTTATACTGTCAAGCAGGATTACTACATCCCTCTTATGCTCAACAAGCCGTTTCGCCCTTTCTATTACCATCTCAGCCACCTGAACATGGCGCTGCGCAGGCTCGTCAAATGTTGAGCTTATAACCTCTGCCTCAACATTTCTCTCCATGTCAGTAACCTCTTCTGGACGTTCATCTATCAACAACACTATTAAGAAGATCTCAGGGTGATTAGCAGTAATGCTATTGGCTATATTTTGAAGCAGCATGGTCTTTCCAGTCCGTGGGGGGGCGACAATAAGCCCCCTCTGCCCCTTTCCAATCGGGGTCAAAAGGTCCATTATCCTCGCGGAATAATTTTGAGGCAATGTCTCAAGCCTTATCCTCTCCATTGGGTAAAGAGGGGTCAAATTGTCAAAATATATCTTGTGATGCCCCTTGTCCGGCGGCTCAAAATTGATTGTATCAATCTTGAGCATTGCAAAATAGCGCTCAGAATCCTTAGGAGGCCTTACCTGCCCTGATATTGTATCGCCTGTCCTGAGATTAAAACGCCTTATTTGAGAGGGAGATACATATATATCATCAGGGCCCGGCAAATAACTGTAGTAAGGGCTCCTTAAAAAGCCAAATCCATCTTGAAGCGCTTCTAATACGCCTTCGCCAAACACCAGACCATTCTTACGGGTATATTCCTTTAATATAGCAAAGATAAGCTCCTGCTTCCTTATGCTCGGGGCTATGTCAATTGAAAACTTATTAGCAAGGTCATACAGATCTGATACAGTCCTCTTTTTCAGCTCAGAAAGATTTAAGGATGAAAAATTTTCTAAACAAGCATTATCATCCTTTGTTCCCTTTCCATTACAGTTTTGATTTACAAGATTCTCTTTATTCTCTTTTTCAAAGCTCATTCTTATTTACTCCATTCTATTATATTTAATTTAAATTATATCTAAATCCTGCGAAATCCCTAATGGCGGCAAAAGGGGACAAAAAGCTGAGATTTGCGTCCACTCAAGTTGAATCCTAACTTGAACTAAAAATTAGGATTTCAGAATATTAATAGAGCTTATTTATTTACATAAAAAGGGAGAGACAACTCTGATGTACCCGCAAAAAGCCGCCAAATGACTATTAGCTCAAAAAACGCCGCCAGATATTGCATTATAATAAAACAGGTTATTTTATATATTGCAGTTTTTAATTTCAGTCAGACTTTTTACGAATCCATCAACTCCAAACCGCTCCTTATAACTACGCCATTGTCATAAAAATATAATTAGGCTTGAAACAAATATATTGCATCTTCTTGGGGAAGTATATAAATACCGGAGGCGCGTTACAATTTAAATTGCAACCCTATATTTTATTACATAAAAAATACTATAAAACATAAACTCGTTATGAAAAGCGTTCTTTAATCTGAAATGTATCCCTAAACCTTTACGCCGATAGCGGCCAAATGTCAAGACCGAAACATCCAAAAAAGAAGCGAAACCTTTGCGCGTATAAGGTTTACTGTCTTGAATATGCCCAAAATCAGCCATATAACGCCATCTCCTTTAACTTTTCCTTTAATATAGAAAACATTGCCTTAACTTCCCTATCTTCCATGCTTACTCTTATCTTCATATAATATATCTCTATACCTTTTATAAGCTCTTCCCCATTAGAATAAATGAGATGTCTGATCTTAACAATATCTTTTTCAGTAGTAATTAAGGCTTTTACCCCAAGGGCATTCGCCCTGTCTTTAATGGCCTTAATATCTGATAAAGAATAATTATGGTGGTCTTTAAAGGATAAAAGGCCTTTCAGCATAATATTAACATCAGATAACATATCCTTAAAGGCGTCTGGGTCAGCTATGCCGCAAAAGGCAAGACACGGCCATTTTTTAAATTCTGATAGGGCTATCTCTCTCCCATAAATATCAAATAGATAATCTTGAGGTTTAAAGGAGCTAAATAAGACAGCTTGCCTTTGCTTTAAATATGGCAAAATCCACTGTTTTTTTTCTATAATTTCACTATTTGAGACATTAAATGGCGTCTTTGTTATAAGGACAATATCCGCATCCTCAATAGAAGCAATTTCCTCCCTTAAAAGCACTTTTGGCCAAGGGTAAAGTTCCCTTTTTGATATGTTGAATGGGAATAAGACAATATCTATATCCCTTTTAATGGCCATGTGCTGAAAGCCGTCATCTAATATAATAATATCTGCTCCGAGGCCGTCCGCCGCCCTTGCCGAACTTACCCTGTCTGAGCCTACAATAACAAACGGGGCAGGAAGACTATATTGATGAGCGTAATGCATAAGAGAGCTTGCAAGCATAAATGGCTCATCGCCTGTAAGGGTTGGCGGGTATTTAACCCTGCATCCCTCAATTATGCTTAAAGGGCCTTTACCTATCCCGCCCTTATAACCCCTTGTTATTATTGCAGGCTGTAGCCCCTGCCTCATAAAATGCCTTGTCAAAAAATCCACATGAGGGGTCTTTCCAGTCCCGCCCATCAAGATATTGCCAACACTTATGACAGGCAGGGCGGACTTAAATGAATGCAATATCCCCCTTCTATAAAGCCTCCTCCTTAGCCTCATAAAAATGCAGTATGGATATGATAAAAGGGCAGGGGCATTGGATATAAAAAATTTCATTGGAGTACGGCAAAAAACTTAAAAAGGTTATATTGACAATATAACCAAATAAAATAATTCATATTTTTAAATTATCAAGCCTTGTTTTTACTATTGGCGATTTTAACTTTGCCTACCAACAAAAATCTTTGTATCACCCTACTTGTCCTGCAAGCATCTCCGCCCCCTTTTTTATTATCCGCGAATTAAACGCTATCTTTTCATCCTTTGGGTCCAAAAACAAAAATTCATAGTCTATCGCCTTTGTTAAGACCTTTGTCTCAAGCTTATCCTTAAGGTCTCTTATCAAAAATCCTTTTTTTACAATATCAGCCAATATCTCCCCGAACTTATCCATTTCTTCTACAGTATCAAACTCTTTTGAAATGAACTGCGACAGTTTCCCCCTGTATATCTTTGCCTCATTTATAAGATACTTCTGGATGTCATCGCCCTTTTTCACTACCCTTACGGCATCATTTATCCTGTGGGCGCTGCCTCCTACATATTCCCATATCAAATCAATAACAGCCTCATCCTCTATGCCTTCATGGGATAACCACTCCCTGACCTCATCAAGGCTCAAGTGCCCTATCTTGTAAAAATCACTTGTCTCTGCGAGCTTTGCATAATTGTATATCTTTTCAAGGAAGAGCGTCTCTGAGGTCATCACCACTATGTGCGCAATGTGTGTCTCTTTGGTTAACCTTACAAGAAAGTTAAAAAACTCTGTAAGCAAATGCCTCTCCCTTACCTCTCCATTCATATAGATACTCTGTAGGGCCTGCACCTCATCCAGTATCAGTATGGGCTGTCTTTTCTCCTTGATATTTCTCAATATCTCCAACAGCACTACAAATGGGTCAACCTCATTTCTCCGCAACTGATTATAAAGCTCTATGTTCAGGCCAAAGCTTACCCCCTTTATAGGCAGTGAGGCGCTTCCCCTAAAGAGCCCTAAATTTAATGATAGCCTTTCCTTTAGCCTTGTAAGCCATGACTTTTGCCCCTCGCTTATGGGCTGAAAGTATATATCAATAAAGTCCTTGTAATTTACTATGGCATGGCCCCTGAAATTTATATAATTGACATAAACCCCCCTGTCATTCTGAAGACAATTCTCCACCACATATTCTACAAGCGTGGTCTTTCCAGATGATTTAGGCCCGTAAATAAACAAAATCTTTTCAGGGCGACCTTTAAACCTCTCCAGCAAAAACCTTTCATCCCCTTCCCTATTCACAAATGGACCGTCTCTATATTCTATTATTCTCATCTTTTCACCTCTATCTTAGACAGCTACTTATCAGAGCGCATCATTGCCTCGCGTAAAAGCCTTTTTCCTTCCATATCATTCGGAGAGAATTTCATAAGCAATTGGAGACACTCTTTGGCCTTATCAGGGTCATTGAGATGAAGATGAACAAGCCCTAACAGACGGAGGAGAGTCTGGTTCTTTGGCTCTTTTTTGAGCCTTTCTTTTATGATTGTCATTGCCTCTTCAGTCTTGCCGCCATCAATCTGAGAGCGTATGAGCAGTTCAAGGATTTCAGAGTCGTTTGGAAAGAGCTTATAGGCGCTTTCAGCCTCTACAAACGCCTCTTCAAACATGCCTGCCTCTCTGAGGTCGTTTATCATCTGTATCTTCGGGACAGGGTCATCGTTCTTTAACTGAAATGCCTTATCATATGCCTCAAGGCCCTTTTCCGTCTCGCCTTTAAGGATTAAGACCTTTCCAAAGGTCGTCCATAGCTTCCAATCTTGAGAATAGAAGGAAATGCCTTCTTCAAGCGCCTTTTGAGCATCATCTATTGCGCTCCTTGTCATTGCATAGCCAAGCACCTTTACCCTCTTATCAGAAGGCGGTAAGTCCTTGAGAAGCAATAGAGAATTTACATAGGTAATTATTATCTCACTTGTAGCCATGCCTTCAGCAAGCATCTCCTTCGCAATGGGAATGGCCTTGTCAATTGCCCCTATCTTATGATAATATTTACATACTTCCTGATTTAGAATTGGGCTGTTCTCCCTTATGGAATCAAGTTTTTCCATAATTTCATCAGCAAGCGGCCTTAGATTTTCACTGAGACACTTCCATGCCAGATCACACATCGCCTGCGTAATGTCATCTCTTGTCCCGCTTGATGGATCGCTTTGAAGGGCCTGTAAAAAAAACATATATGCTACCTTATAACGCCCCATCTTCGTAAATACTATCCCCAAGCCATAATATGTCCTTGGGTCATAGGGGTTTACCCTCCTTGAATTCTGAAATGCCTGCTCCGCCAGGTCCATCTGTTCGCATTCATAGGCTATCTCTCCAAGCACCCTCCATGCCCAGGCGGTCTTGAACCTAAGGTACGGCCCTGAGTTTTCAGGGCACCGCTGCATTTCATTGCAAATTGAAAGCAGCCTCTTAAGATACCGCATTGCCTCATCATATTGCCTTTTTGCCCTCAGTATCTTAACCCAAATCGTAAGCACCTCTATATTGGATGGATGGAGCAATATCGCCTCCTTTAACATCTTTTCAGCCTCTTCAATCTTTCCCATCAAGAGCCTCTCGCCCGTCCTTCTCACAGCAGGATAGGGCGGCGTCTCTCCATATTGTCTCTCCAGTATCTGATCAAAGGTCTTTTTTACGGTATCCTGACTAAATGGAGATATGATATAGCCCAGTGCGCCTCGCTCAAATGACTTTAACATGAGCTTTTCATCATCCGGGCCAACACATACTATATCAACATGTTTTATATTGTCATTCTCTCTTATATCCTTTAAAAGCTCTAAAAGCTCTATATGGGGCGGAGAATGCTGGCATATCATAAGGTCAAACTGGGTCTCTCGCGCACGGGTAATTGCCCGTTTCAGATTGGATGCCTCTTCAATCTTTCTTGAGGCATAACCCTGCAACATATTTGTAAGATAACGGCCTGCATTCTTATATGCCGTAATAATAAGCACTTGAAGAGAAGATACCTTCTTTTCAATCTCAGGGAGATCAAACGCCCCTATATCTTCCATTGGAGACATAGATGCCTTTTCATCTGAGGACTCATCAGCATCCTTTACTGACTGCTGTGAGGAGGCGTCTATAAAATACCTTATGCGTTGACACAATATCTTGTTAAGCCCGAGCAATAGACGGGCAAAGCCCATTGCATTTATCTGGGCATATTCCATTACCTTCATGCGCTTAAATTCAGCTATAACTGAAGGTCTTATCGCCCCGACATTTAATGTGCGCGGGCTATCGTCTAAAAAGGCGATCTCTCCAACGACATGACCTGGATAAAGCCTCGCTATCTCATTTTTTGTGCCGTCGCATTCATCATAAACCGATAGCTCCCCAGAGATTACGATATAAAAAGACTTTCCCATCTCCCCTTTCTTGATTATAAGCTCATCAGGGTTTAACTGCTTAAAAGACAAATATTTCAAGAGAGGAGGGAGGTCCTTTGCCCCCATATAACAACAAAGCTCAGAACTTCCTATGATATCAATAAGTTTTTGCGTATCAAAATTGGCCATAACCTTAACTGCCTTTTATTTTTTAATTAAGAAGCAAACGATTATCCAATATAATGGATGTGACGCTTATTGTCATTTTCCAATAAGTTAAATATCGTGCCTCTTTTGGTATCATTCATATTTTTAACCAATTTATCATCTAATCTCCTGTGAGAGACCTTATTATCTATAGTATCTATTTTAAAATATTCAATATCATATCCAACAATATATAATAATTCTTTTAACTGGCCAAAATATTTTCTAATAATATCAGCAGAGGCCTTATTAACAACCCAAAACATAATGGTAATTGTATTTAACTTGATATATGTCGCGATTAAAATATGCCCAAGCCTTGACAGGTTGAGGTCCATATCAACTCTTAATATCCTCTTATCCCCCCCCTTTTTATTGTGTTTCTCCCCGCC
>JALWQB010000026.1 GCA_026994795.1 Deltaproteobacteria bacterium | reverse complement strand
CTTATATAGACTGGATAGTCCCCAATATGCCTGTGCCTCTTGCAATTACATTTGGCCGTCATCCATCAACTGAGGGGCCTCCAGTGGAGTTTAAGGAGAATAGGGTACGTCAGTCAACCTATCCTGCTCTATTATTTGACGGTGAGGCAGATGGGATAGTAATGACATTCGGCCTTGAGAAATATACAGGGTTGAAGAATTCAGGGCTTCGCTTTGCCTATGGAAAGGGCTTTCAGGATGATGATGATTACATGAACTATTTGGATACGAGGAGCGGTCTGGATGACACAAATTTTATGGCTATGTTCTTAGAGAGCGAGATACCCGCATTGCCTGACAGCCTGATGGTCTTCAGCTATATAAGGGCATTTGATATTATAGATAACCCGCTTGGCTCAAATGCAAATGTGGGAGATATGGATTACTTCGGGGTGCATTTACAGGCAAAAGATATTGTGGATACAGGGCTTGATGCCTTTATTTCCTGGGGTATGAACAAGAGTCATCCGAGCGGGACAGCAATGGTCAATACCCCTATGGGCATGATGCCAGTAGGGCTTTTGTCATTTGACGGGAAGGATAAGAATACAGGCTGGGCAATCTATACAGGGCTCCGCTATAGCCTTCCTTTAAGCATGTTAAATAATCCGAAGATAGGATTTGAATATAATCACGGCAGTAAATACTGGTACACCTTTACATTCTCAAGCATTGAATTCTATAACAAACTTGCCGTAAGGGGAGATGTATATGATATATATTATATTCAGCCCTTTAATAAATACCTATTTGCAAGGCTTGGTTATACCTATATAGACTATGATTATAGCGGGAGCGGATTTCATCTTGGGGCGCCTCAGCATAGCGATGACATACTTACAGATGTATATCTGCTCTTAGATTGTAAATTTTAAATGCCTTTAATCTTGTAGGGGCGCGTACAATATTTTATATGCGTCCCTCATTTTTATTAAAGCTGTTAAGACCCTGTAAATCCTTTTGAATGGATGGTTTTTAATAGGGAGAAAGCTAATGAATGCAATGAGAATAATATCAGTAAGGCAGAGGATAGGCATATTAGTTGTATTTGCCTTGTTTATGATATGCTTAATAGGGATATATAGCGTATTTAATCTGAACCTATTGAGCAATAATGGCTTTAAGATGAGGGAATACAGCCATAAGGTCGTAGAGGGCTTAGAACATACTCAAATTATCGGGGAAGTAAAGAAATATACCTCTGAGTTTATTGTTACCGGCAATATTATTCCATTTAAAGAGGCTGTAAATAGGGTTAATGCACTACAGGCCAAGGTTAGCGATGATAAAAAAGGGATTTTGTCTAAATTTTTGAAGAGCTTAAAGACCTTTTCCGTAAGAATGGAAAGTTTTCGCTCTAATAAAGAGATGGTGTTAAAGGCAGAATTTACAATCATAGAAGGGTTTAAAAAGGCTATGGGGACATGCAATGGCAATACAGAATGCCTTAACGCCTTAAAAAAGACTATTGCCGCGTATAAAGAATATCTTTCTATCCGTTCTTCAATATTTAAGGGCAACAATACGGATAAAAGCCAACAGGTTACTGATATAGTTGATAAGGTTGCTTCAATATTGAATGGCGTCAAAAAAAAGGTTAATTATAAAGAATTTAAGTCTGCATGCAGTATAATAGAGAACGGCTTTTATGACCTTGATGATTCAATATCTACAATTACTGCTATTCAAAAAAAGGTAGAATCTACAAAAGATGATGTAATAAAAAATTTGACTTATATTGAAGGCTCTATTTTAAAATCTTGTATAACTGCTGGAGAGCGCACATCAGGACTTGCCCAAAAGGGTGAACAGATATCTAAGCGGGCGTTTGGCCTGACAATTGCCATTGTAATTATAAGCCTTATAATATTTTTGAGTTTTGGTTATTTATGCGCTCGTTCAATCATTTTACCCTTAGAAGATATGCAATCTATCCTGCAATTGATGGCCAAAGGCGACTTGAGAAACAGATTGAGTATTGAGGGGCGCGATGAGTTATCAGGCGTGGCTGGTTATTTCAATTCATTTTTAAACCATATTACCTCGTTAGTAAAGCAGGCAAAGATTGCGGCAGATTCTGTCGGAAAAGAGGCCAATGGGCTTGAAAACTTGTCAGAACAAATGCTTACTGAGGCAAAAGATGCAGTTCATAACGCAAAGGACACTCATAGCCAGATAGAAGATGTAGCAGATTATATGACGCAGACAAGCGCAATGGTAGATAATCTTGCTCAGGCTACAAACGAGATTGCCCAGCATACAGTAAGCGCTTCTAACCTTGCTGATAACCTTAGCTCTCAGATAGAAGGGACAAAAAATGTCATACAGCAGCTTGAGATACATGCCAAAAAGATAGGGGAGGTTATAGAGCTTATCAGTTCAATTGCAGAGCAGACCAACCTCCTTGCGCTCAATGCCACAATAGAGGCGGCAAGGGCAGGAGAGGCTGGTAAAGGGTTTGCTGTTGTAGCAAATGAGGTTAAAGAGCTTGCAAAACAGACTGCCGATGCTACTTCTCAAATAACGCCCATTATTTCGTCTATTCAGACAAGTGTTGGTGATTCTGTCTCAAGCATAAATGCAACGGTAGAGCTTATGGGGGACTTAAAAGAGGCAACATCTACTGTGGCGGCGGCAGTAGAGCAGCAGACCTCAACATACTCCGAGATAAATGATCAAGTTCAGATGATTAATGCAAGGGTTCAGTCTATCAAGGAAAAGGTAGAGCTGCTTTCAAGAGCCGCAGATGAAAATCTGGAGGAATCAACTATCTTAAAAGAGAAGTCTTCAGTGCTCATGTCAGATTCTGAAGATTTAAACAGTCAGATATCAGGGCTGGAAGTATAATAATAGAGGTATAGCTTTACCTGAAATCCCGCACGGCAAAAGGGGCAAATGGGCAAACTCGCCGATTGTTAAAATCCTCAAGCGGAGGAGAATAATTATAATGCGCCAAGCCCCTTGCCCGTAAGCCTCATAAAAAGGTCTTCAAGGTTAGGGGGTCTTTTTACAATATCTTTATGGGATAATAGCCCCTCTATCCTGCCGCAACTGCCCTTTAAATATAAATATGCCTTCCCGGCATAATTATCAATCTGATATTCACAGCCTTCCATGCCCATTTCAATATTTAAAAGCAATGGGTTATCGTCTGATATTTCAATAACATAATCTCCAACATGATGCTTTATAAGAAAGGCAGGCTCACCATCAGCAACCTTTTCACCATTTGCCATAATAATCACCCTGTCAGAAAGTCTCTCTACTTCTTCCATATAATGACTTGTTAAAAGCATAGTAGTGCCTTCCCTTTTAAGTGCCTCAAGACGCTGCCATATAAGATAGCGCGCCCTTGGGTCAAGACCGATAGTAGGCTCGTCAAGTATTAGTAATCTGGGCCTGTTTATAAGGGCGCGGGCAATGATAAGCGACCTTCTTTGACCGCCGGAAAGCTCTTGAATTATTGAACCAGCCATATTTTTAAGGGAGAAAAATTCTATCAATTCCTCTGCCCTCTTAACAGCATCAGCCCTTTTGATACCAAAATATGAGGCATAAATCACCAAATTTTCCATAACGCTGAGATCGGGGTCAAGATTATCAAGCTGAGGGGCAACTCCTATATCCATCTTTATCCTGTGGAGATTGTTCAATATTTTAAGATTAAATACGTTAATCTCTCCTTTTGACGGCACGACAAGGCCAATCACCATATTAATAGTTGTAGTCTTGCCAGCCCCATTTGGCCCAAGGAGGGCGATACATTCTCCATGCCGTAAGACAAATGAAAGGTCTTTTACGACAAATCTCTTATTAAAGGATTTATATACGGAATTAAGCTCAACTATATATGAGGTCACTGACTTTTCTTTTTCTTTAAAGATATTAATTGCCTATTCATTACTATATCCCTTGCCGCCTCTACAGCCATTTCAAGGCTTTTGGAGCTTGCAATGCCCTTATGAGCTATGTCATAAGCTGTGCCGTGGTCAACAGATGTCCTTACGATTGGAAGGTTCAATGTAACATTAACGCCATCTTCAAAATGGATGAGCTTAAACGGGATAAGACCCTGATCGTGATACATGGCGACACATGCATCAAACTCCCCTTTATATGCCCTATAAAATACTGTATCAGGTGGATATGGGCCGCTACATCTAATTTTCTCCTTCTTACACTGCTCTATTGCAGGAACGATAATAATGTTTTCTTCATCGCCAAACAATCCACTTTCTCCTGCATGAGGATTGAGTCCGGCAACAGCAATCTTGGGTATGTCAAGGCCAAAATCCTGAATAAGGGCATTATTAAGGATTGTGATTGTCTTAATGACCCTTTCTTTACTTAGGAGTAAGGGCGCCTGCCTTAACGAACAATGAATGGTTACGAGGCATACCTTTAATCGCCTTCCCATCAACATCATTAAATAGTCTTTTGTCCCTGTCTTATCAGCCAATATCTCTGTATGCCCCGGATAATTTATGTTTGCCTGATTAAGGGCATCTTTTGAAATTGGACAGGTTACAATGGCGTCTATCTCTCCTTTCAAGGCGTCTGAAACTGCCTCCTCTATATATGAATAAGATGCCATACCTACGGCTGGAGAAGGAGAGCCGATCTCAAAGGCGGCCCCGTTTAAAGAGGATATGTGCTTAATAGGCATATCAATATAAGGGATATTCAGCAGCTTAAAACGTTGCATTATTACATCTCTATCGCCATAAATTATTATGTCATCAGAGATTAATGAATTTAAATTATTAATAAAAAACTTAATAATTATCTCCGGGCCAATACCAGCAGGACACCCCAAAGTCATCCCGATCTTCATAGGCTGTTACCCTTTTTCTTATTAGGCTCATAGCCACTCAATATTACGCCAACTTATCCGTTGTCAACAAATAGACTTTTCTGCTTTTTTAACAAATATTCATGGGGCATAACCACCTTTGCGGGTGAAAAATCAGAAGTAATTTTTATAGCAAATTCCGCAGTAAAAATAGTGGCTCTAATGGAATGCTTTTATAGTTAATACTCTTGAGGTATAGTATTTAAAAACGCCCTTGTAAACACAGGGCCATCCTTACACACATATATAGGGCCAGATGAGCAATGCCCGCAGATGCCAATGCCGCACTTCATACGATTTTCAAGAGAAAGATATACCTGATTGTCCTGCCAGCCTGCCTTTTCAAGCGGGGGCATTGTAAACTTTATCATTATAGGAGGGCCGCATATAAGCGCCCTTGCCCCCTCAGGGGATGGATTCACCTGAGATACTATCTGAGGGACGAAACCAACAAGCCCGTGCCAGCCCTCTGCCTCTCTATCAATAGTAACATAAAGATTAATGTCATCCCTCTTTTCCCAGTCTAAAAACTCATTTCTATAAAGGAGCATCCCTGGTGTCCTTGCACCGTAAATAACGGTTATATCGCCAAAATCTCCTCTATTCTCAAGGAGATATAAAAGCGTTGCCCGTAAGGTCGTAAAGGCAAAGCCGCCAGCGATTATCACTATGTTTTTCCCCTTTAGGTCTCCATCTACTGGAAAGCCATTTCCAAGAGGCCCCCTTACCCCAAGCCTTGCCCCAACTGCCATCTCATGCAGGGCCGTAGTTACAACCCCTGCCCTGTTTACCGTAAACAAAAGGCCATCTCTCTCATAAGGTGAAGATGCTATACCAATCGGCGCCTCACCCTTGCCGGCCACTGACAGCATGGCAAACTGCCCTGGCTCATGACGCCACTTTTCCCAGTCAGCCTCATCCTCAAACACTATCTTAAATGTTTTAAGGCTGCCATCCTCGCTCTCAATTACAATATCCTCAATCCTTGCAGCAAATGGAAGATAATTATTATCCAATATGTTATCTTTCTTCATAGCCCCTAACTATTTGCCCTTGAATAAAATCTCAATATGTTAAAACAACAGACACTTTTTCAAGACACCGCCCTCATAAGCCCTATTACCTCTCTTACATCTATATTCACCGGACAGTGTATTATGCACCTGCCACACCCCACACACGATATATGACTAAACCTCTCTATAAAATACTTAAACTTATGCATAAACCTGTTTCTCACCCTGTAAATCTTTTCACCCCTCGGATTATGGCCCGAGGCATGAAGGGTAAACAGAGGAAACATGCAAGAATCCCAGTATCTTATCCTTCTGCCAACCTTTCCATACGCCTCATCCTGAATGTCAAAGCAATAACAGGTAGGGCATAAAAACGTGCATGCCCCGCAATTAAGGCAACTATCCTTAATATCCTGCCAGAATGGGGCATTATAAAGGGTAAGCATGTCTTTTGACATTAACTCATCCAAAAGGCTGCAGTCTCCCACTTTTTCATGGCTATTATCAGTTGCCCCTTCCATCAAGCCATCAATTATGTCATCTTCATAAATGCCCAGCCTATTAAGGATATACAACCCTTTCTTAGATACTGCCCAGAGCCTTAATTCTCCATCTCCATCGTCAATCATCGCAACATCCATGCCCCTTACATCCTGATGCCCTCCCCCAACATCCTCGCAAAAACAGGTGGAAAGACCCTTATTGCACAATAACCCAAATATTATAAGGCCATCAACGCGTCTCGAAAACAGATTGTCTTCTTCACAGGCAAGCCTGTTTAACCATAAGCTCCTTGCATCACATGGCCTTATGCCAAGTATTATGGTCTCAGCAACAGTATCAGAAATAGTGTGATGAGAAGTATCATCATCAGGGTTCAGCGAGGATTTTGATATGACACAATATGGCCTGTGGACCATGTCTTTTCCCTCTCTTTCCAGAAAAAGGAGGGGCTCAGGCTGTGGGAACATAAATCTCTTTATAATATTATCCCCGGGCCCTGGGGCATTATCATTAAAGTTCGGAGATACGGTATAAGAAACATCTTTTAAGCCATTAATAGCGCTTAAAAGGTCTTCTTTTGACAGTTGAATTAATTTTTTAGGTGTATCCATGCTATTCATAGTATCCTGAAATACATAATAAACTCAACAAAAAACACCATTATTTTAAACAATTATAAAAAAACGCTTAAAAACGTCTTCTCCCCTGCGTCATGTTATCACCTTAAAAAATCCAATCTGTTAATGCCCTGTCCAAGCTCAAAAGTCAGGGTCATTTGGCGAATATACGCCAAGGTCAAGGTTGTCAAACAACTCGTTTGCATCTTTTATCAACTTCTTCGTAAGCAGCCTCATTGGAATACCCTTTGGGCACACTGCCTCACAACTGCCGCAGTCTGTGCACCTGCCCGCGCAGTGAAATGCCCTTAACAGATGAAACATCAGCGTATCCTCAGGCTCTATGCTTTTGCCAAGCCACTGAGGCCGTGAGTCATCCACAAAACAAGTAGGACAATAACATAATGGACAGGCGTTCCTGCATGCATAACACCTTATACAGTCTTTAAAGGCGGTTTTAAACCACTGCCACCTGCCGTCAGCATCCATTTCCTCTATAAACGCTATCTCATTAAATGGCTCGGATATACTCCTTTTCCCCTGAAGACTGCCTATCATCTCGTCATAAATAACAGGGTCAGGGACAGCGCAGGACTTACAATTTGCACGCACAAGCTCCCAGCGATTTACCTTCTTAATGGACTTATCTGAAAATATAAACTCTATATCATGGTCATATTCAATAATCTCTTCTGGATAGCCATTGTCCTTAAACATAGAAAATAAGGCATTACGAGACAGCATCCCCCTGCTGGATATGCCAATTATATAAAACTGATCCCTATCTATCTGATTTTCCTTTATAAGAAGCTCAATATTTCTTGACCAGCAACCAGTTGCGACAATCCCTATTTTTGCGCCATTGTCCCCATCTTTGCCTGATAAATATTCCCTCAAGGCTTGAGGGGCATAGTTTGCCAAGTTTAAGGCAAGAAAGCTATTCCATACCAAAAGGTCTGCCTCATTAGGGCGCTTAGCAATAAAGGGACGAGGAAGCCAGGGAAGCGTTCCCCCTCTATAGCCTATAAAATAAGATATTACGCCCTTATCAAAAAGCGCCCTTACACGCTCCCTTAACCTGTCTTCAATCTCTTTATTTATGCCTATGACCTTAAAAGACGAAATATTTGCCATTTTATTACCGACCAAGAGGCACTTACCGACAATCCACAAACGGATCGCAACTGATTGGCAGCAGGCGCCCTCACTTGTTATGTTTAATTTGTTTTTTGTTTAGTTTTTCCAAATCCATAGCCACCAATAAAAGAAACTAATCCAATAATAATTTTTATTAATAAGTCTTCTTTTTTATTCAAATAAACTATCAAAAAGGCTATAAAAACAAGAGCAATGATTAATATTAGTAAATTATATTTGCGTTCTTTTTCAAATTCTTCTCTATCACGTTTATCTTGCTCATCAGACCTCTTAATGATTTCTGAAATATGTTCTGAAGTTATTTTTTCTGATATTGGACTTTGAGAGCGTAAAAATCCGGAAACCATTGTGTGTTTTATAATGGCAGCAATTTTACCTCTTTCATTAACAGGTAAATCTTTTAAAATTTCTTCTGGAATTATACTTTCCGGAGATATTTCATTAGAGCCTATTATATCTTTATCGTGTTCATTGTTGCTTGAAATATCATGTTGCTTGTGCTCGTTCATTGTATATCTCCGTTTACCATCAATAACAGCTTGTTTGAATGTTTGTATTTTTTTCACATACTATTTTACTTTTAAGAGCGCTGAAAATGAATCTCTCATTTCTTTTTCTATTTTATTTTCAATATAAAACTCTATAAGTTTAGCTAATACATCAACAAAATATCTTTTTTCTTGAACACTTAACTGTGTTGGGCATTTTGCCAAGGATTTAAGTGAATTATTAAATTCATTATCTAA
>JALWQB010000025.1 GCA_026994795.1 Deltaproteobacteria bacterium | reverse complement strand
GCCATTGACAGAAAGATTATGAACCTGCACCCCAAATTTGGGGCGCGTTTCCTTGCCTCTCGCTACCCTGACCCAAGGGTCTCAGAGATTGCATTGCAGCACCATGAACGCCTGGATGGGAGCGGTTATCCCAACGGGTTGCCTGAGGGGGAGATAGAGCCGCTTGTCTTGATTGTAAGTATATGCGATGTCTATGAGGCGCTTGTAGCGCGAAGGCCATATAAAAGGCCGATGTCAAAGGAGAGGGCCCTTGCAATCATAGATGAAGATGTTAAAAAAGGACGCTTTTATAAAGATGCTGTTGAGGCGCTAAAAGAAGTATTGACAGAATGGGACCCCCTTCTTATAAGCAGAGAGCCATCTGATGACCTCCAGCTTATAGAGTCTTTTAGAAAAAAGACATATTTTAGAGAGCCGCTTTGCAGCTTTTATAATTATCGCTATATATTTGCCTTAGAAAAGGAAAGGCTTATAGATACAAGTGAAGAAGGCTCTATATTTCTTATTGATGTAAAGAATATTGCCGACCTGAATAAACGATACGGCTACTTAAAGACTGACGAGATACTTGATGAGCTTGGAGAGCATCTTCAAGACAGGATTAATATGTTTATGAGGAGATTTGAGGATAAAGATTTTCAAAATGTAATTTTGTTTAGAAAAGGACCGGATTTTATTATACTTTCTACTTATGGACCTACAGCGGACCTGTTTTTAAAAGAGATGATAGATGAGATTTTAAAAGAGGCGTATAAATTATGGGGCATTGATATAATGATGAAACACAAAACATTTTCAGGCCATAAAGGATTCAGGCAATCCTTAGATTTTAGCGAACTGGAGTAAGGACAGTGGATAGAGATTATAGAGAGAATAAAGAAAATAAGGATGAACAATTTAAAACTATTGCTGAACAGGTGGCGATAGTTGCCAAAAAGGCGCTTAAAAGAATTGTAGCAAACAGGCTTCTGCCCTGGCCCAATATATATGAGAAGGAATTTTGGGCGATATGTCATATTGAAAACTTTCATAATCTCCTTGAAAAACGCGACATATTCCCTGAAGTAACCCATATAGAAGTAGAAAAATTTTTAAAGGAAACAGAGGAGATACTTGGCGGGGTTCATGGGACGGTAGATGAGTTTGTAGAGGATACAAAGGCCCATATAGACAATATGGGAAGCGCTATATCTGAATTATCTTCCCATAATATTGAAGATGAGGATATTGCGTCTCATATAAAGAAGCTTTCCGCATATAATGAAAGCTTACGGAAAAAGGCTCAAGCCACTGAAAAAAAACTTTTAGAGCAATCAATTATGATTAAGGAGCTAAAAGAACAGCTTCGCCTTGACCCGCTCACCTCTCTTTTAAATAGACATGCCCTAAAATCCGACCTTACAAAAGAGCTTTCAAGGTGTTTTAGATATAATATGCCGCTTGCCGTTATGATGCTTGATATAGACAATTTTAAGATGATTAATGATACATATGGCCATGTTACAGGTGATAAGGTGCTCAAAAAGCTTGCGGAAATATTTACTGATTCTGTAAGAGATACAGACTCAGTCTATAGGTATGGCGGGGAAGAGTATTTTGTCCTATGTCCGCATACGGACTGTAATAGCGCTGTGAATATGGCGGAGAGGCTTAGAGCCCGTATAAAGAAGTATGAATTTGTCTTAGAGAATCCGTCAGAAAGGTTTTCTATTACTATCTCAATAGGCGTTACCACAGCAGTAGAAGGCGATACGATTGAGACTATCATAAAAAGGGCGGATGAGGCATTGTATTCTTCAAAACTTTCTGGTAAAGACCGCACAACAAAGATATGCCTGTAGTTTTAGATATCTTGATTAGTTAAAATAGAAAGGTGAGACGCATTGGCTGTAATTTTACCTTTTAACGGTTACTTTTATAATCCCCAAAAGGTATCTCTTTCATCAGTGTTCGCCCCCCCTTATGATGTAGTTTCTGATAAAGAGAAAGACTCATATATTAATGGAGACGGGTTCAATATCTTATCCCTTGAAATGCCCAAAAGCCTTGACGCTGTAAAGGGGCAATTAAATAAGTGGATAAGAGATGAGGTCATATTAAAAGATAAGTCAGAGTCTGTATATCCTTATGAGATTGAATATAAGGTCGCTGACAGGTCATATAAAAGGAGGGGGCTTATATGCTTAGTTAGGGTAGAGCCGTGGGAAAGCAGGGTAATTCTTCCACATGAAAAGACATTTTCTACCGTAACCTCCCAACGCTTTAACTTGTTAAAGTCAGTCGGCGCCCAGTTCAGTCAGATATTTTTGATTTCTGAAGGAAAAGGGATTATATCGCACTTTATACAATCTTCAGACGCATACAATCTGTATGAGGTCAAGGATTATGACGGCAATATCCATAGGCTTTCTATCATATCCTCAAGGGATCAGATAGCCACACTAAAAGATTTGTTCTCAGATATCAGGCTCTTTATCGCTGATGGGCATCACCGCTACACAACAGTCTTAAATTTTAAGGAATATGCTGATAAAAATGGTCTTTTTAAGGGGATTTCCCCATGCCCGCACCACTATTTTATGGCATATATTGTAGATATTAATGACGATGGGCTTCTCTCTCTACCCACTCACAGGGTCATTAAACATGCAAATATCTCAATGGATGAGGCAGTGAAGAGGTTAAATGGGTGTTTTTCTATTTTAAAAGCGGGGGAATTTGGAGGTGATTTTGGGGCATTGGAGAGACTATTGACTGAAACTGACAGAAAAGGATGTTTTATTATGGTCTTTCTAAGAGAAGGCCGTTTTTTACTGTTAAAATCTAATAATAATGGAAAAGAGAGGCTCATTTCTGATGGCGTTTCCGGGCCTCTTTTGGAACTTGAGGTAATATCTGCTGACCAACTGGCTCTCCCGCTTTTATTTAAAAAGTGCGCTGATAAATTAAAAGAGGAAAATATGCTCTATTATGAGCCATTTTGCGATACAACAAGGATAGGCGGGGATTCTATTATATTGTTCCTCCCGCCCACGCCCGTATCATCCCTTGTAAGGGTTTCTGAGGCAGGGCTTACTATGCCTCACAAGGCAACCTATTTTTATCCAAAGATATTGACAGGGAGCATCATAAGAATAATGGATGGCCATTAGTCCAGAAAATATTTCAGCCTGTCCCTCCTGCTGGAATGGCGCAGCCTGTTAAGCGCCTTCTTTTCTATCTGCCGTATCCTCTCCCTTGATACATTGAACCTCTTGCCTATCTCTTCAAGGGTGTATTCTCCATCTTCGCCTATGCCAAAGCGCAGCCTGATGATTTTCTCTTCCCTTGGGCTAAGCGTTGCCAGTATGCTCTTAATCCTCTCGGTAAGCTCCCTGTCTTTGACGCTGTCATAGGGAGATAGGGCATCATGGTTTTCTATAAAGTCTCCAAGCGTGCTGTCTTCATCTCCAACATTTGTCTCAAGCGAGACAGGCTCTCTTGATGCCTCAAGAATAGATAATATTTTCTCCATCGGAAGCCCGGTATGGGATGATATCTCAACAGGAGTCGGCTCTCTTCCTAATTCTTTGAGCAAACTGTAAAATGCCTTAAAAAACTGGCTTCTCAATTCTAAGAAGTGGACAGGAAGCCTGATTGTTCTTGTCTTGTCCAGAATTGCCCTTGTAATTGCCTGTCGTATCCACCAGCTTGCATAGGTTGAAAACTTGTTCCCCTTCTTATAATCAAACCTGAATACCGCTCTCATAAGGCCAAGATTCCCTTCCTGAATAAGGTCGGCAAGAGACAGCCCCTGATGCATATATCGCTTTGCAATGCTTACGACAAGCCTCAAGTTTGCATTAATCATCTCGTCTTTCGCCACTTCTATCTCAGCCTCTTTTTTCTTTACAAAGTCATATAGCTCCTGAAATTCTCCCTCCTCTTCATAAAGCTCATATATGGCAGTAACAGTCTCAACTAAATAATTTAACTGGTGCTTCTTTGGCTTAAGGGCAGGGTCTCTCTTTTGCCACAGATTTATCTGGTCCCTCAAGTCCTGAATCTCGCTTCCTTGAGACGGGTGGGCGAATATGGCATCAATTATCCCATTAAATCCATCTCTTATAACCTTGCTCAACTCCTCTTCCCTCTCAGGTGTCAGGAGCTCAAACCTGCCCATTTCTCTTAAATATGTAGTAGTAATCTCCTCTGAATCAGAATATGTTGTAGTATCCAGAAAGACTTGCGGTTTTTCTTCCTCTGCTGGAGCTTTATCCTTAGGAGACAGCGTATGAGCTGCTGGGTCAGTCTCCTCTTCTGAGAGCTTAGCTGTCTTTTCCTTTTCAATAATCCCCTTTAATGGGTGTTCTGAGCCATCGCTATCATCTAAGATAACTATGTCATGGGTACACAGATAGTCAAAGACCTCTTCTATTTTCTCTGGGTCTTTGATGTCATCTGGAAGGATCTCGTTTAACAGGGTATAAGTAAGCTCTCCTTCCTTGCCCGCCTCTAAAATATCTTGTAAATAGTCAGGCAGCGTCTTAGGTTCAGGTTGGGTTAATTCCTTGTTCTCCATGTTTTCCATAATTTCCATAGGCAATTTCCATATCGTCTATTAAATTTTATATGGTGGAAGCAAAAAGGTCAGAAATAATATAAGCATCTACCTTAAGATGCAAGCGCTGTCTTTTATTTTATTCATTATGGAGATATTGTAAATATAAAAAGTGATAATTTCCTATGGATTTAATCAGATTATTAAAAGGTTGTTTAATAGATTGCATTTGTCTTAATTTTAATATAAAATCAGGTGAAAAATTTTATTAATCAACTAAAAATGGGGGAATTGTTGTTATGGAGCTTATTATCCTTGGTTCAGGCACATGCGTCCCGTCTTTAAGGCGATCAGGGCCTGCCTCTCTTATAAGGGTTGAGGATAAAGGGAACAAAGATGGATACTTTAATATCCTTATTGATTCTTCAGCAGGGACATTAAGACAGCTTTTAAGGGTTAATATAGATTACAGCCAGATTGACCTTATATTATATACGCATTTTCATCCTGACCATATAGGGGAGCTTGTCCCCTATATATTCGCTACTAAATATGCCCCAGAATTTAATCGTCAATACCCAGTGCATATTATGGCGTCTGAGGGCTTTTTTGGCCTTATGGATGGATTAAAGAGGGCATTTGGAAAGTGGGTTGAGCCAATGCCCGATAAGGTAATTCTTGAAGAGATACCAAGGGATATGGCAGCCGCTATTCAGTTGCCTCCTGTTACAATCTCAACGCTTCCACACAATCATACCCCGCACAGCCTGGCATATAAGATAACGGGAGAAGGCGGGAAGGCCATTGTTATCTCAGGAGATACTGGATTTTCTGAAGAGCTTGCAGGGTTTTCAAGGGATGCTGATGTGCTTGTGCTTGAATGCTCACGGCCGCAAAATAAGCCTGTTGAAGGCCATCTTACGCCAAAAGAAGCTGGGAGAATCGCTCATATAGCATCTCCATCCCTCCTTGTATTGACCCACTTTTATCCCGACTGCGATAAAGCGGACCTTACCGCCCCCTTAATGTCAGAGTATAAGGGAAAATTCATTATGGCAGAGGACCTTATGAGCATCAACATATAACAATAAAATAAAGCCTAAATCCTGCACGGCAAAAGGGGGCAAAAATGAATTTTAAAGGCTCTTCATCATGTTGTGCGGATTTATGCGCACAATAGCTCTCCAATTGGGGAGGCCAGAAGATAAATCATTTCGATAAAATTGGCGCTTCGGAGCGCCGATCCCCTATCCACTTAAAAAACCTCATTTTTTGTCTTGACATTGGAGGTCATCTCAGCGATTAATAGCTATAATTTCTATATTGTTTAGATTCTAAATCCTGCAATTAAATTCTCAAAAAGGAAATAATATCTATGAAAAATTACTTTTTAGGATGCATGATCGCATTAGTATTGATATGGGGGGAAGCGGCAAATCTCTTTGCAGCTCAAGGGGCATTGGCGCCAAGCCCAGATGTTTACTGGGAGATATTTGCAAACAGAAGCTCTATAAATGCCCTTTTGGCAGATGGTGATTATCTCTGGGCAGGGACAGATGGAGGGCTTGAAAAGAGGGATATGGATACAGGAGAGTTATTAAGGGTTTTTACAACGCTTGACAGCCTGCCTGATAATGGTATCCGATGCCTAATATCCGATGGGGCAGGCGGGTTATGGATAGGGACAGAGGATGGTTTAGCGCATTATAATGGAGATGGCGACTGGGAAGTGTTTACTCCTTATAATTCCAATATGCCTAATAGTTATATTGAGAGCCTGATATCTGATGGCGCAGGCGGGTTATGGGTCGGGACTTATGGAGGCGGTTTAGCGCATTACGATGGGAAAGATAACTGGAAGGCGTTTACTATCCATAATTCCAGCCTACCTGATAATTATATTGAAGCCCTGTTATCCGATGGCGAAGGCGGGGTATGGATTGTAACAACTAACGGCGCATTAACGCATTACCATAAAGATGGCGCTTGGCAGCTATTTAATAAGGATAATTCTGGCCTCCCCTCTGATGCTATCTGGTGTCTATTATCTGATGGGACAGGGGGATTATGGATCGGGACTTGGAAGGGCCTGGTATATTATAGTAAAAACGGGAGTTGGAAGGTATTGAATGAGGACAATTCTGACCTTCCTTCTGATAATGTTTGGTCTCTTGCTGCTGATGGCGCAGGCGGGTTGTGGATTGGGACAGATGACGGTTTAGCGCATTATGATAAAAATGGCAGATGGAAAGTGTTTAACAGGGATAATTCTCCTATGTCTGAGAATGGTGTTCTTTCCCTGATATCCGATGGGGCAGGCGGGGTATGGATCGGGACACGGGATGGCGGTTTGCTTCATTATGATAGAGATGGGAGATGGGAGGCATTTAATGATAATAAGTCCGCTATTTCTGATAATATTGTCGTCTCCCTATCATCTGATGAGGCAGGCGGGGTATGGGCAGGGACTGGGGGTAGCGGACTGGCGCATTATGATAAAAATGGCGGATGGAGCGTGTTTAATAAGGATAATTCCCCTGTGTCTGATTATGTCTTCTCCCTATTGTCAGATGGCTCAGGCGGGATATGGGCAGGGACTGGAGATGGTTTGATGCATTATGATAAAAATGGCAGATGGCAAGTATTTAATATGGATAATTCTGTTCTGCCTGCTAATAGTGTTGTTTCCATGTCATCAGATGGGGCAGGCGGGATATGGATCGGGACAGGATGGGGAGGCATGGTCCATTATGATAAGAATGGCAGGTGGCAGGTATTTAATAAGGATAATTCTGATATGCCTGATAATAATGTCCTGTCCTTATTATCAGATGGCTCAGGCGGGGTATGGATCGGGACACAATATGGCGGTTTAGCGCATTATGATAAAAATGGCAGATGGCAAGTGTTTAATAGGGAGAATTCAGGTCTTCCTAATGCTATCTGGTCTTTATTGTCTGACGGCAAAGGCGGATTATGGATCGGGACGGCTGAGGGCCTAATATATTATGATAAAAATTGGCGTGGACAAGTGTTTAATAAGGATAATTCAGTCCTTCCCTCTAATAGGGTTAATACCCTATTATCAGACGGCTCAGGCGGGATATGGATCGGGACACAGGGGGGCGGTTTAGCGCATTACGGTGTAGATGGCACTTGGAAGGTATTTAACAGGGATAATTCAGGCCTGCCTTATAATGATGTTACGGCAATGTCATCAGATGGCGCTGGCGGGGTATGGATCGGGACAAATGGAGCTGGACTTGCCCATATGACCTTTTCCTCAAAGGAAAGGATCGCAGAGACCATAACTGACGAATCCCAGAAGGAAGAGCTCCTTCACGGAAAGCGGGCTGCAATTATTGTCCACCCAAGGGGGATGAAGCATGGCAGAAAGCAGTTTGTTGCCATAGAGACCATGGCGACCTATGCCTATAAAACGCTTCTTGCCCGTGGCTATGACAACTCAGAGATATATTTTCTTTCCTATAAGCCTGATATTGACATAACAGGGGATGGCATGGCGGATATGAATGTGGTTGACGGCCCTGTTGGGCTTTCTAAGATGAGAAGTGGTGAAAGCCCGAAGGATATCGCTATGGAGGATATAGAAAGGGCATTCTCTTGGGCAAAGGAGAAGGGCACGCTTGATGAGCCCCTTCTCTTTATCTTTGTTGACCATGGCGGAGAAGATAAGCTCATCCTCTCCCCTGAGAACAAGACCCTTGACGCCCAGACGCTTAAAAGGCTATTTGACGACTATCAATCTCTCACAGGAAACGCCATTATCGCCATACTTGAGGCATGTTATTCAGGCTCTCTTGTAGATGAGCTTTCAGGGAGTAACAGGGTAATCATTACAAGCACAGGGGAGAACTCCAGGGCAAATTATGCTGACCTTGGGTATCAGTCCTTTGCCAGATTCTTTTTTGACAACCTGAGAAAGGGGCTTGATTTTGAGGAGGCATTTACGCTGACAAAGGAAAAACTCCCCGTCCTTGGCTACCCTTTTACCAGCCAGACCCCCTTGCTTGACGATGACGGAGACGGCATCCCCAATACATCAAGGGATGGCTCATTTGCATCTGAATACTGTCTTAATGGCTGTTTTGGCGGTCTTGCTGGCGAGGTTGTCCTTGAGCCTTTAGGTATTGCCTCCGTTCAGGAGGTAACGCAAGGCGAGCAGGTGGAGCTTAAGGTGCGGGCATCCATTACAGAGGGGAGCATAAGAAGGGTTAGGGCGGTAATAAGGACCCCTCAGTCTTACCACTCAATAGATGAGTTTGGCTTTCCCACAATTCCTCCTATAGTAAAAAGTCTTACAAAGGGAGATGACGGCATCTGGTCAGGCAGTTTCAGCGGTTTTGACTATAAGGGGGAATATTACCTTACATTTACGGTTGAGGATCAGGACGGGTTTGTGAGCCAGTCAGA